>NZ_JAGMUE010000137.1:9581-25554 GCF_019049165.1 Streptomyces sp. AC627_RSS907 | reverse complement strand
CGGCGGTGGCGGCGGTGGCGGCGGTGGCGGCGGTGGCGGCGGTGGCGGCGGTGGCGGCGGTGGCGGCGGTCAGGCTCAGCACGAGGGCGGTGCAGCCGGCCAGCGCGGCGCCTTTACTGGCATGCGCATGCCATCTCCGTGTGCTCATGGTGCGGCTCTCCCTTTTCCGGGGTCGGGGTTGTTACGCGGTGGCCGGTGCGGGCCAGCTGATCCAGGACTCGGGAATCTCCTCGTCCAGCCGGCGCACGTCCCGGTGCGCCAGCACCCGCGTGCGCAGCAGCTCCCGCGCGACGAGCCGGGCGACCGCGATCGCGCCCGGCGGATTGAGATGGGTGTTGTCCTGCTCGGTGGCGGTCCAGTTGAAGTACGCCTTGGTCCCCTCGGCGCCGAGCCGCTGCCACAGCGCGAGCGACAGCGCCTGGACGTCGAGCAGCGCCACACCCTCC
The DNA here is from genome assembly GCF_019049165.1 of Streptomyces sp. AC627_RSS907. Lineage (NCBI taxonomy): Bacteria > Bacillati > Actinomycetota > Actinomycetes > Kitasatosporales > Streptomycetaceae > Streptomyces > Streptomyces sp. AC627_RSS907. Next base: position 25,108 of record NZ_JAGMUE010000137.1, on the reverse strand, counting down.
TCCCGCGCGAGCGCCCGCATCGCCGCCGGGTACTCCCCGTGGCTGGGCCTGGCGGTTCCGGCCGCGTCGAACCGGCGCCGCTCGACGGGGGTGGCCAGCACCGGCCGGGCCCCGCGGGCCCGGGCCCCGTCGGCGTACCGGCGCAGGTGGTCCCGGTACGTCGTCCAGGGCTCGGTGTAGCGGGTGGGATCCGCCTCCTTCTCGTCGTTGTGCGCGAACTGGACGAGGAGGAGGTCGCCGGGCCGGATCAGGCCGAGGACCACGTCCAGCCGCCCCTCGTCCACGAAGCTCTTCGAGCTCCGCCCGTTCACCGCGTGGTTGGCGACGGACAGCTCCTTGCGGAGGAAGAACGGCAGTGCCGTGCCCCACCCGGTCTCGGGCGCGGCGTCGGCGTACTTCTGGGCGGCGGTGGAGTCGCCCGCGATGTACAGCGTGCGGGGGCGACGCCCTCCGGCCTGTGCGGTACCGGTCGCGGCGAACGCCAGGGGGGCGGCGGCGACGGCGGCTGTGGTGACTTGCCTTCGGCTGAGTGACACGCCGGTGTGCCTTTCGGGAGGGGGACGGACAGCACCCTCGGGGGCGCGGACTGTTGTGACGTGCGGCTCCGTCGCACGGGCGCGGCCGGCCGGGGACGGCCCGCGGTCTGCGCTCCGCAGGCCGTCCCACGGCGAGAGCCGCAACCGCGCTAACCCATCTGTTCGTTCCACTCGGCCTGCGCCTCGTTCAGCTGCTCGGCCATGGTGTCCAGGAAGTCCTTCGCGCTCATCTTCCCCAGCAGCACCTTCTGGAGGTTCGGCTCGTTGTCCGCCTTGGAGATCGTGTTCCAGTCCGGCAGGTAGTACGGCAGCTGGACGATGGTCGTGGACCCGTCGTTCAGTGCCTGGGCCGCGAGCTTCGTCGGCTCGGCCTTCTGGATCCACCCGTCCTTCGCCGCCTCGGTGTTCGACGGCACCTGCCCGGCCGACTCGTTGAACCTGGAGTTCTGCTGGTGCGAGGTGGCGAACTCGATGAACTTCCAGGCGGCTTCCTTGTTCTTGGAGCTCTTGAAGATGCCGAGCCCGTCGACCGGGTTGGACACCTGGACGCGCTTGCCGGAGGCGCCGACCGGCTGCGGGATGCCGCGGAACTTCTCGACCCCGAGCGCCTTCACGTGGTCCTGGTAGGAGCCCAGGTTGTGGTGGAGCATGCCGATCGTGCCCGAGTCCCACTGGGCGACCATCTTGGCGAAGTCGTTGTTGACGTCGGCGGCCGGCGTGACCTTCTTGTACAGGCCGGCGTACTTCTCCAGCGCCTCGACGTTCTTCGGGTCGTTGACGGTGGTCGCCTTCTTCTGGGAGTCCCAGAACGAGGTGATGCCGGACTGCCCGTACATCGCGTCGAGCGCCTGCGCGACGGAGCCGGAGCCGCCGCGGATGGTGTAGCCGAACTCGTTCTTGTCCGCGTTCGTCAGCTTGTCGGCGGCCTTGTAGAAGGCTTCCCAGGTCGTCGGCGCCTCCAGGCCCGCCGCGTCGAACAGGTCGGTGCGGTAGTAGAGGACGCCGTTGTTGGCCGAGGTCGGCACCGAGTACAGCCGGCCGTCGCCGCCTCCGGCGGCCCGCAGCGACTCGATCATGTCCTTGTTGACCCTGCCGTTCAGGGACGACCCGGTGAGCCGGTTGTCCAGCGGCTCCAGCGCCTTCTGGGCCGAGAACCCGGCGAGCATCGCCGCGCCGACACCGCCGACGTCCGGCAGGCCGCCGCCCTGGATGGCCGTGTCGACCTTCGACTGGTACTCGGTGGCGGCGATCCCGACGTACTCGACGTCGATGTCCGGGTTCGCCTTCTCGAAGTCGGCGATGATCTCCTTCCAGACGGCCGTACGGATACCGCCGTTGTTGTCCCAGAAGACGATCTTCCCCTTGCCGCTGCCCTCGGCGCCCTTGTCGCCGCCCGCCCCACTGCCGTCGTCACCGCAGGCGGTGGCGGTCAGCGCGAGTACGGCCCCCAGGGCGACGACGGCGGACGTCCGGCGCCTGCCTGTGCTTCTGCTGCTGCGCGTGCTGGTCTTCATCGGTCGGCTCTCTTCTTCTGGGTCCAACGAAAGAGGTGAACGTGCGGAACGCGTGGGGGGTCAGTGGGTGCCGATCTGCTTCTGCGGCCCGGAGAAGCGCTTCACGAGCGCGGGCACGGCCGCCGCCGGGTCGAGCCGGTAGGCGTAGAAGTCCCGCGGGTCGAAGGCGGCACCCCACTCGTCGTGGCGGCCCGTGGTGTTGCGCAGGATCGATCCGCGCTCCACCAGCTGCGCGGTGGTGTCGGCCTGGTACGGGTGCTGGACGTCCCGGTAGTAGCTGTTCTCGATGACCATCTTCGTGGCACCGCGTGCCCAGTTCCCGTACGTCCACACGGGGTCGCCCGGATCGGCCTGCGCCGTCAGGTAGTTGTTGTACAGGTGCGCGTAGGCGGCGTTGTCCACGGAGGGGTTGCGCTGCTTGGTGCCCGCGAACCAGTTGTGGTCGATCGTGATCTGCGTCCTGACGTTCTTCGTCCAGCCCAGTCCGAACGTCTTGTTGTTGTTCTCGAACCGGTTGTACGACACGGTCACGTACTCGCTGTCCTTGCGGACGTCCAACTGCCCGTCGCAGATGTTCGAGAAGCGGTTGTGGTCGACCCACACGTGGTGGACGGTGTCCATCTGGATGCCGTCGAAGTCGGTGTCCTTGCAGTCCCAGTTCCCCGCGACCGCCGAGTCGCGGATCGTCAGGTTGCGGATGACGACGTTGTGCGTGCCGGGCTTCAGGTTCAGCTCGCCGTGGACGATCTCGCCGGTGTCGCCCACCCCGGTGATCGTCTTGTTCGAGGCGACGACGATCTCCGCCCCGAAGGGCTCGACGTCGATCGCGCCCGCGACCCGGATGACGTACGGCTCCTCGGCCACCGCGTACTTCGCCAGCGCGGCCTGGTCGGTGACGGTGACGACCCTGCCGCCCGCACCGCCGGTGGTGCCGCCGGCGAGGGAGGCGAAACCGTGCGGCCGGTCGGTCAGGTGCGGGTTGCCGGCCGTCCGCCCGCCCGGTGGAGCGGTGGCGTGCGTCTCCCCGGCCGCACCGAGGGCCAGGGCCGTGACCATGCCCAGGACGGCGGCGAGGGTGCCACCGGTTCTCGGCAAGCGCTTGCTACGGAGGTGCGTCATTGCGGCTCCCAACAGGCCTGTTGAATGAGGCGGTTACCGGGGTGTGATCCGGAACCGGGTGAACTCGGCGGCGCCGGCGTGTCCCTGGCCGGTGGGCGCGAGCGCGAACAGGCCGAGCAGGGCGCCGACCCAGCGCCAGGGGGTGGCGGCGAAGACCTGGCCGGTGGGCCGCGGGCCGTCACCGAGGTCGTAGGAGAAGCGGCAGCGTGCCCCGGGGGCGGTCTCGATCCGCAGCCTGACCCGTCCCTGGGGGGCGGGCCGGGGGTGGTCGGCGTCCCGCTCGGCCTCCGCCACCGACTCGGCGAACCGGTGCACCAGGTGCACCGCCCCGTCCGCGGCCCGTTCGAGCCCGATCCAGCGGTAGGCGTCACCGAGCACCGCGAGCCCGGCGCGGGCGCCCGGCTCCTCGCTGTCCAGGCGCAGCTCCACCTCCACGGCCGACGGCATGCCGGGCAGCCGCTGGGTGAGGATGCTCGGCAGCCTGCGCAGGTCGTGCGCGTCGGCCGAACGGACGCAGGCGAGCCGCAGCCCGTCCCCGGAGTGCTGGGTGGTCCAGCCGTCGCGGGGGTTGGCCGTCCACGACCACTGGCGGCCGAACCGCCCACCGGGGAAGTCGTCGTCGGTCGCGGGCGCGGCCGGTGGCTGCGGCGGCAGGCCGGGACGCCGGTGCTCGGTGACGGGGGCGCCGTCGTCGCCGACGACCGGCCAGCCGTCCGCGCCCCAGCTCATCGGCTGGAGGTGGACCACCCTCCCGTACGCGCCGCGCTGCTGGAAGTGCAGGAACCAGTCCTCCCCGGACGCGGTGCGCACCCAGCCGCCCTGGTGGGGGCCGTTGACGTCGGTGTCCTTCTGTTCGAGGACGACCTTCTCCTCGTACGGCCCGAAGAAGTCACGGGAGCGGAAGGCGCCCTGCCAGCCGGTCTCCACTCCCCCGGCGGGCGCCAGGATCCAGAACCAGCCGTCGTGCCGGTAGAGCTTGGGGCCCTCCAGGGTGAACCAGCCGGGGATGCGGTCCGCGTCGACGATCACCCGGCCCTCGTCGAGCAGTTCGGTGCCGTCGGGACGCATGCGGTGGCCGGTGAGACGGTTCTTGATGCCGGAGCGGGACCTCGCCCAGGCGTGCACGAGGTACGCCTCTCCGGTCTCCTCGTCCCACAGCGGGCAGGGGTCGATCAGGCCCTTGCCCGCCTTGACCAGGTGGGGCGCGGTCCACGGACCGCGGATCTCGGGGGCGTTGACCTGGAAGACGCCGTGGTCGGGGTCGCCCCAGAAGATCCAGAAGCGGTCGTCGTGGTGGCGCAGGGACGGGGCCCAGACCCCGCAGTCGTGACGGGGCGTCGCGAAGGCCTCCGCCGGCTCCAGCCGGGTCAGGGCGTGGCCGACCAGGGTCCAGTTGACCAGGTCGCGGGAGTGCAGCAGCGGCAGGCCGGGGACACGGCCGAAGCTGGAGGCCGTCAGGTAGAAGTCGTCGCCGACGCGGACGGCGTCCGGGTCGGACCAGTCGGCGTTCAGGACGGGGTTCGTGTAGGTGGGCGCGGCCTCGGAGGTCACGGGCTCACCGCCTTTCGTACGAGGTTCGCGGCGTCTTCGGTGCCGAGGCGGCCGTCGGCGACGACGGTGACGACCCGGCGGACGACGGTGTCGTCGGGGGCGACCACCAGTCGTTCGTCGTGGGCCAGGGAGGAGCCGACGCCCGGATACTCCTCGGTGCGCACGAACCACGGGTCGCGCCGGGTCCGCTCCGTGGCGCCGGCGAACACCAGGGTCCAGGTGTCGCCGGCCAGGGCCAGCCAGTCGGCGCGGCTGCCGTGCACCTCCGGCTCGCCCTCGCGGTCGGCGGTGAAGACCGTCGGGGCCGTGCCCTCCTTGCGGGCCCGCCAGAAGAAGCCGCCGTAGGCCGCGCCGGGGCGTCCGTTGGTGGCGGGACTGCCGATGGTGAGCGGGTCGGGGGTGACGTTGGTGAGGGAGAAGGTGAAGTCCAGCGCCCACGCGGTGGCGGTCAGCCCGGTGGCCGCGACCATACGGCGCTCGCGCAGCAGCTCGGTGCCGGCGGCGACCCAGCGCAGCTCCTCGACGAAGCCGTCGGGGTCGCGGAGCTGGAACGCCGTGTGCCGCTGGGCACCGTGGTTGTCCAGTTCGGTCGGACCCCGGTCGCGGACGTAGGTGCGCCCGCCCCAGAAGTTGTGCCCCTCGACGTCGGGAACGGCGACACCGACGCCGAGGTGATGGAGGTGGTCGGCGGGGCTGAACTCGGTCACCGCGGTGCCGGCCAGGGTGGTGACGGGGTGCAGGTGGGGGCGCGGGGAGAGCCGGGCGGGCAGCTCGGGCCGGGTGACGTACCGGCCGACGGGGCGGCCCGCCACGCGCAGCACCGGCGAGTCGGTGCCGGTCATCGGGTGCTCACCTCTTTCAGCGGGTGCTCCGTGCGCGGCGCCCAGGGGGCGCCCAGTTCGGAGTACAGGGAGAGGGTGTCGGCGGCGGCGGCCACGAGGGAGTCGATGCCGGGAACCACGCGGCGGCCCTCACCGGGGACGTGGCGCCAGGCGGCGTCGGGCAGCCTGGCCGGGTCGGGGGCCCGGCGGACCGCCTCCACGACCCGCATGAAGGCGCCCGTCGCGTCCGGGGGGACCAGCAGGCCGGCGCCGGAGGTGACGTGCGCGACCAGGTTCTCCAGCAGGTCGGTGCGGTCGTACTCGTACTCCTCGGGGCCGTGTCCACCGCGCTGGAGCAGGACACGGTCCTGCTTGTACCAGAAGGTGATGCGGCCGCTGCTGCCGTGCACCACGACGTACGGCTCGTCGGCCCGCTCGGCGCACAGGGTCGCGGCCACGGTGACACGGTGGCCGCGCGCGGTGGTGATCCGTACGCAGGAGGTGTCGTCGGCCTCGATGTCGTTGGCGTGGCTCAGCTCGGTCTCGATGCCGGTGACGTCCTCGGCGCGGGCGGTGCCGCCCAGCGCGAGGGCGGTGGCCACGGCGTGCGCGAGGGGGTTGGTCAGCGCCCCGTCGATCACGTCGGCGCCGTCCATCCGCCGCCTGCCCGACCAGGGTGCCCGGCGGAAGTAGGCCTCGTCGCGCACCCAGGCACCGGCTCCGCCGACGCCCGTCACCTCGCCGACCGCGCCCTCGGCGATCAGCGCGCGGATCGCGGGAACGGCGTGCGAGCCCAGCGACTGGAACCCGACCTGGCAGGCGACACCGGCCTCGGCGACCCCGTCGGCCATGCGCCGGAACTCGGCGTACGACGGCGCCGGGGGCTTCTCGAGCAGCAGGTGCACGCCCCGGCGGGCCGCGGTCAGCGCGAGGTCGGTGTGGGTGGGGATCGGCGTGCAGATCACGGCGATCCGGGCGCCGGTGGAGTCGAGCAGGGCGCCGAAGTCGGACGACTGCTCGGGCAGTCCACCGCCGGCCTCCTCCTCGGTCAGCGGGGTGAGCTCGCAGACGCCGGCCAGCCGGACCAGGCCCGCCCGCTCCAGACGGCGGATGTTGGCGACGTGCCAGCGGCCGTGGCCGCGGGCACCGGCGAGGACGACGGGCAGCGGTGCGTTCATCGCAGCCTCCCCGCGCCCGCGTCCCTCGCCACCGCCCGGTCGGCCGCGGCGGCGCTGTCGACCGTGCCGTGCAGGACGGGCGTCCAGCCGACGTCGGCGGTCAGGTCGCGCTCGCTGCCCGAGTTGTAGGCGTTGTGGAGGGCGAGCAGGTCCACCGGATAGCCGTTGAAGAGGGTGCCGCTCGCGTGCAGGGCGCTGCCGTTCCAGCTCTTGACCAGGTCGGCGGCCTCGACGTGGCCGGGAGTGGTGAATGCGTTGTTCTCCGCGTGGATGGCGGACTCGGTGGAGACGCCGAGGGAGTAGCGGTAGTCCGCGTCCCCGTCGTCGACGACGTACCGGTTGTTGTAGAGGTGCACCTGGCCGAAGCGGACGCGCGGGGCGCGCTGGGCGACGGACTCGAACTCGTTGTGGTGCAGGGTGACCCGGAGCCTGCCGCGGTCACCGGTGACCGAGTCGCCGTTGCCGATGAGTATCGCCTTGTCGTGGTCGGCGAACCGGCTCCAGGAGACGGTGACCAGGTCGGAGCCGCCCGTGATGTCGAGCAGGCCGTCGTGGCGCAGGTAGTTGCGGGCGAAGTAGGTCGGCTCCTTCTCGTCCGGGTGGCCCTTGTCGCTCGCGGTGACGTGGTCGATCCAGACGTGGGTGGCGCCGTTCAGCCAGAGGTTGTCGTAGGCCGTCTTCCAGTCGCCGAGGCCACCGGTGTTGGGCTGCCAGGCGGGGAAGCAGTCGTAGGCGTCGCGCAGTTCCAGGTTGCGGACGATGACGTTGTCCGCGTTCCTCACCTGGAGGCTCGCGCCCTTGAGGACGGCGTCGTCGCCGAGGCCGACGAGGGTGGTGTTCGAGCCGACGGGCAGCACGACCCGTTCGGCCTGCCGGGCGGCGGAGGCCTTGCGGGCCTCCTCCTGCGGGCCGCTGGGCTTGGCCTGCCCCCAGGTGCGGGGGTCGTAGGCGGCCAGGTACTTCTTCACGCTGTAGCCGTCGGTCGCGTAGTCGGCGCAGTCGAGCCGCCTGCCGTCGTCGTCGGTGTTGGCGTCGATGGTCCCGGCGATCCGGATGATCTTCGGGGTGTCGCTGCCCCCGTCGAGGGCGCGGACGAGCCCGGCCCGGTCGGTCACGGTGTACACGTGGGCGTCGTCGGCCGCGGCGCCTCCCGTGGTGCCGCCCCCGGCCGGGGCCCAGCCGTCGTTCGGGGCGAGGGTCTCGCGGCCGATGTCACGGGTGTCGTCGGCCTGGGCGGGGACGCAGAGCAGGGTCAGCAGTCCGGCGGCGACGGCCGCATGGCGCAGTCTCATCCCTTGACCGCCCCCGCGCTGAAGCCGGTGATCAGCCACTTCTGGATGAAGGCGAACACGACCACCACGGGGACGGCCGCGATGATGCCGCCGGCGGCGAGCGCGCCGAGGTCGACGCTGTCCGCGCTCATCAGGGTGTTGAGGCCGACCGGGATGGTCTGCTTGCCCTGGTCGTTGAGGAACATCAGGGCGAACAGGAAGTGGTTCCAGGAGTGCACGAAGGCGAAGGAGCCGACGGCGATCAGACCCGGCCGCAGCAGCGGCAGCACGACGACCCGGAAGGCCCGGAACCGTCCGCAGCCGTCGACCCAGGCGGCCTCCTCCAGGGAGTAGGGGACGTTCTTGATGAAGTTGCTGATCAGGATGATCGACAGCGGCAGCTGGAAGACCGTCTCGGCGATGATGACGCTGCCGAGCGAGTTGATCATCTGCAGCTCGGCGAAGATCTCGAACAGCGGGACCAGCAGCAGCGCGCCGGGCACGAACTGGGAGCAGAGCAGGGCGAGCATGAAGGCCCGCTTGATCTTGAAGTCGAACCGGGCGAGGGCGTAGCCGCCGGCCAGGGCGACGAGCGTGGTCATCACCAGGGTCGCGAGGCCGACCAGCACGCTGTTCTGGAAGAAGGTGCCGAAGCTGCGGTCCGTCCACACCTTCTCGAAGTGGTCGAAGGTCATCGGCCAGGGCACGAGCGAGGTCGAGCCGGCCGGGCGCAGCGCGAAGAGCAGGATCCAGTAGAAGGGGACGAGGGTGAAGATCAGGTAGATGCCGAGCGGCAAGTAGATCTGCCAGCGGGGCACCTCGTCCCAGGCCGGGCGCTTCTTGGTGTGCAGCGGCGGCGCGGGGACGACCCGCGCGGGCGCGGGCGCGGCCACGGTGGCCTCCTTGGTGATCACTTGTTCTCGCCTCCGAACTTGCTCAGCCGCAGATAGACGATCGAGCAGAAGAGCAGAATCACGAACGCGACCGTGGTCAGGGCCGACGCGTAGCCGAAGTCGTGGGCGTCGACGCTGGTGTTGGCGATGTACAGCGGCAGCGTCGTGGTCTCGCCCGCGGGTCCGCCGCCGGTCAGGGTGTAGAGCAGGTCGACGTTGTTGAACTCCCACACCGCGCGCAGCAGCGTGGACAGGATGATGGCGTCCTTCAGGTGGGGCAGGGTGATGTGCCAGAACTGCTTGATCCGGCTCGCCCCGTCCACCTCGGCGGCCTCGTACAGGTCCTTCGAGACGGACTGGAGGTCGGCGAGGATGAGGATCGCGAAGAAGGGCACGCCCCGCCACAGGTCGGCGACGACCGCCGCGGAGAACACGGTGGAGGTGTCCGACAGCCAGCTGGTGCCGTACGAGCCGATGCCCATGTCGGCGAGGTAACGGGTGATGCCGGTCTGGGAGTTGTAGAGCAGCACCCAGATCGCCGAGGTCAGCACGCCGGAGACGGCCCACGGGGAGAAGACCATGGCGCGCCCGATGCCCCGGCCCACGAAGGTCTGGTTGACGATGAGCGCCAGCGCCAGACCGAAGAGCAGTTGCAGTCCGACCTCGACGAAGACCCACTTGGCGCTGAAGACCAGGGTGTCCCAGAACATCGGGTCGTCGGTGAAGATCTTGACGAAGTTGTCGAAGCCCGCGTAGCCGTCCCGCCAGGGCTTGGTGGGGTTGTAGTGCTGCAGGCTGTAGTAGAAGACGCTGATGACCGGGTAGGCGATGAAGCCCAGCATCAGCAGGGCGGCGGGTCCGATCAGCAGGTACGGGAGCCTGCGCGGCGTGGCGGAGGCACGGCGCCGCCGGGGTGGCGCGGGCGGTTTCGCCACGGCTGCGGCTTGGGCCATGACAGTTCTCCGTTCTGGTACGTCGTGCGTGGTTCGTGCGGCGTTCGTGCGGCGTCCGTAGGGGTGAAGCGCTTTCTAAGGGTGCGGAGGCCACGGACGTTCCATGAGCGTGGTGGGCTTCCTCAGCCCGCGTACGGGTCCTGCACCTTGCCCGGGCGGGCCAGGAACTCGAAGTCGCAGCCGGTGTCGGCCTGGGTGATCTGTTCGTTGTAGAGGGCGCCGTAGCCGCGCTCGTAGCGGACGGGCGGGGGCGTCCACTCGGCCCTGCGGCGCTCCAGCTCCGCGTCGTCCACGCCCAGGTGGAGGGTGCGCGCCTCGACGTCGAGGGTGATCGGGTCGCCGGTGCGCACCAGCGCCAGCGGCCCGCCGACGTACGACTCGGGCGCCACGTGCAGCACGCACGCGCCGTAACTCGTGCCGCTCATGCGGGCGTCGGAGATGCGGACCATGTCGCGCACGCCCTGCTTGAGCAGGTGGTCGGGGATGGGGAGCATCCCGTACTCGGGCATCCCCGGGCCGCCCTTGGGACCGGCGCCCCGCAGCACCAGCACGCTGTCCGCGGTGATGTCCAGCGACGGGTCGTTGATGGTCCGCTGCATCGTCCGGTAGTCGTCGAAGACGACCGCGGGGCCGGTGTGCCTGAGCAGGTGCGGTTCGGCGGCGATGTGCTTGATGACGGCGCCGTCGGGGCAGAGGTTGCCGCGCAGGACGGCGACCCCGCCCTCGGCCGCCACGGGGTTGTCGCGGGGGCGGATGACGTCGTCGTCGTGGACGAGGGCGCCCGCCAGCTGTTCGCGCATCGTGTCGTGCGAGACGGTGGGCCTCTCCAGGTGGAGCAGGTCCGGGATGCGGGAGAGGAAGCCGGGCAGGCCGCCGGCGAAGTGGAAGTCCTCCATCAGGTACGTCTGTCCGCCGGGCCGGACGTTGGCCAGCACCGGGACGGTGCGGGCGATGCGGTCGAAGTCGTCGAGGGTGAGGGTGACACCGGCGCGGCCCGCCATGGCGATCAGGTGGATCACGGCGTTGGTGGAGCCGCCGAGGCCGAGGACCGTGGTGACGGCGTCCTCGAAGGCGTCGGCCGTGAGGATGTCGCTCAGCTTCCGGTCCCGGTGGACCAGTTCGACGATGCGCAGCCCGGCCGCGGCGGCCATCCGGTCGTGCCCGGAGTCGACGGCGGGGATGCTGGAGGCGCCCGGGACCGTGACCCCGAGGGCCTCGGCGGCGGCGGTCAGCGTGGAGGCCGTGCCCATCGTCATGCAGTGGCCGGGCGAGCGCGCCAGGCCGCTCTCCAGCTCCTGCATCTCGCAGTCGCCGATGAGGCCGGCCCGCTTGTCGTCCCAGTACTTCCACATGTCGGTGCCGGAGCCGAGGGTCTCGCCCCGCCAGTGTCCGGGGAGCATGGGCCCGGCGGGCACGAAGACGGCGGGCAGGTCCACCGAGGCGGCGCCCATGAGCAGGGCGGGGGTGGACTTGTCGCAGCCGCCCATCAGCACGGCGCCGTCGACCGGGTAGGAGCGCAGCAGTTCCTCGGTCTCCATGGCGAGGAGGTTGCGGTAGAGCATCGGGGTCGGCTTCTGGAAGGTCTCGCTGAGCGTGGAGACCGGGAACTCCAGCGGGAAGCCGCCCGCCTGCCAGACCCCCCGCTTGACCGCCTGGGCGCGGTCGCGGAGGTGGACGTGGCAGGGGTTGATGTCGGACCAGGTGTTGAGGATGGCGATGACCGGCTTGCCGAGGTGCTCCTCGGGCAGGTAGCCGAGCTGGCGGGTGCGGGCGCGGTGGCTGAAGGAGCGCAGGCCCGACGAGACCCCGCTGCCGTACCACTGGTGGCTGCGGAGGTCCTCGGGGCGCTTGCGGCCGTCCGCTCCGACGGGGCCGGTCATATGGACCACCCCGCGGCGATGGCGGCGACGGCGGCGCGCTCGCTCTCGGGCAGCGGCTTGCTGGGCGGGCGGACCTCCCGGCGGCACAGGCCCAGCGAGGCGAGGGCCTCCTTGACGACCGTGACGTTGTTGGCGGAGCCGTTGGCGGCGCGCAGCTCCTCGAAGTGGCGGATCTGCTCCCAGACCTTCATGGCGCCCGGGTAGTCGCCGGCCCGGAGCGCTTCGATCATGTTCCGGGAGACGGCCGGGGCGACGTTCACCAGCCCCGAGGTGAAGCCGGTGGCGCCCGCCGAGAAGTACGAGGGCGCGTACGGCTCGGCCAGTCCCGCGACCCACACGAAGCGGTCGAGGCCGGCGTCACGGGCGAAGGCGGCGAACCTGGCGGCGTCCGGGACGGCGTACTTCACGCCGATGACGTTGGGGCAGGCGTCGGCGAGTTCCGCGAGGCGGGCGCCGGCGAGCTGGGCGTTGCGGATGTAGGGCACGACGCCCAGTTCCGGCACGGCCTCGGCGACGGCGCGGTGGTAGTCGACCCAGCCGCCCTGGGAGACGTAGGGGTGGACGGGCTGGTGGACCATCACCATCCGGGCGCCGAGCTCGCGTGCGTGCCGCGCGGAGGCGACCGCGGTCGGCACGTCGTGGCCGACCCCGACCAGGACGGCCGCGCGGTCACCGGCCTCCTCGACCGTCAGTTCGGTGACGAGGCGGCGCTCGGCCGGGGTGAGGGCGTAGAACTCGCCGGTGTTGCCGTTGGGGGTGAGGGTCGTGATGCCGCCGTCGAGGAGGCGACGCAGCAGGGCCCGGTAGGTGGCGGGGTCGACGGAACCGTCCTCGGCGAACGGGGTCACCGGGATCGCCACCACGTCGGCCAGGGCCGCCCGCTGGGTCTCGAACGTCGTCGTCATGCCTGACCGTCCTCTTCCTGGGCTGTGCGGGCCCGTGCCGCCCGGATGTCCTGGTCCTCGGATTCCGCGTGCGGGAAGGCCCGCTCGACGAACGACCCGATGTGCGCGTGCAGGGCGCGGGCCGCGCCGTCCGCGTCGCCGGCGAGGGCGAGGCGCAGGATCTCCTGGTGCTCGCCCGCCTCCCGCTCCCAGGAGGGGTCGGCGGCCCAGGCCACGGCGGAGACGAGCGCCGCCTGGTCGCGGACCTCGTCGAGCATCCGGGCGAGCAGCGGGTTGCCGCACGGCACGTACAGGGCGCGGTGGAACTCCCGGTTGGCGAGCGACCGTTCGGCCGTGTCCGTGGCCTGGTCGGCCCGGGTCAGCGCGTCGCGGGCGGCGTCCAGGGAGGCCCCCCGGCGGACCGCGCGCCTGAGCGCCTCGGGCTCCAGGAGCAGCCGCACGTCGTAGACCTCGCGCGCCATGTCCGCGTCCACCATGCGCACCGTGACGCCCTTGTACTGGCTCATCACGACCAGTCCGGTACCGGCCAGGGTCTTGAGCGCCTCGCGCACCGGTGTCTTGGACACCCCGAACTGTGCGGCGAGGTCGGTCTCGACCAGGGCCTGGCCGGGCGTCAGCCGGCCGGTGAGGATGCGGCGTTTGATCTCCTCCAGCACGTACTGCGTGCGGGAGGGGATCGGCGTGGGCACAGAGGTCATGCGCGCCTCTCGGAATCTCGCGTCGGATGCGCGGGCCGGATGCCGCGGAGCCGGATCCGCTGGTACGGAACGGCGGCTCGCGTATCTGATCTCGCGTATCGCGTCTCATATATGACGTACGGAGTACGACGCGTTGAAGGTAGGAGGGGCGCTGGGCCGCGTCAATGCTTCTGACAAAGAAAGTTGCGGTCGCCCGTCCCGCCGCTACGCGGGCCGCGTCCAGCCGGGATCGCGTCCGCTCAGCCCCACCGCCCGGTCCAGCAGCGGCGCGCCGGCGGGCACGGGGACGACGGGGCCGAACATGCCGGTGTCCCGGTCGGACTCCTCGGCGGCGGCGGAGAGGAGGCCGTACGACGCCTGGAGGGCGGCCGGGTCGGGGCGGTACTCCTGACCGGTCGCGCGGGCCAGGTCCCAGCCGTGGATCACCAGCTCGTCGGCGGCCACGACGCCGGCGACCGCACCGGGCAGGCCGACACCGCCGGCCCGGGTCATGCCGGTCCAGGCCTCGGGCGCGCGCCAGGCCTCGGCGAGCTCGCCGAGCGCCTTCGGGAGCTGTTCGCGCCAGCCGGGGCCGATGTCCGGCACGGTCGCGTCGGGGCTGGTGTCGGTGGTGACGCCCAGGTCCTTGCGCGCGGCGTCCCGGAAGGCGGTGGCCAGGCCGGTCAGGTGGCCGAGCAGGTTGCGGACCGCCAGGTCCGGGCACGGTGTCGGGTCCGCGAGCCGCGTGTCGCTCACGCCCTCGGCGAGACGTGCCAGGATCCGCGTCTGCGGTCCGAGGTCGAGGGTGGGGGTGTCGTGGGTCATCCGGGGCTCCTTGTGACGCGCGGCCGGCTCTCTGAGGAGGTGTCTCTGAGGATGTGGACCGATCACGGCAGCGAAACTCATCGGTCGCCGGGCCCGGCACTAAGGCACCTGCCCGATGCCCGTCCACCCGCCTTAGATCCACGATGACCAGGCATGACGACAGAATCGACGGACACGGGAATGACGACGCGCAGGGCCTGGTCCGTGGCCCGCGTCCTGCGCGACCGCAACGCGGGCCTGTATCTCGCCGGGGTGGTGGTCTCCGGCTTCGGCACCTCGGCGCTGTGGCTGGCGTCCGGCGTGTGGGTGAAGGACCTCACCGGCTCGGACGGTCTCGCGGCCCTGTGCATGCTGGCGATGTGGGCGCCGACGCTGGTGGGTCCGGCGCTGGGCACGCTCGCCGACCGGGTCCGTCGCAGGCCGCTGCTGATCGCCACGAACCTGCTCCTGGCGGGCCTCCTGCTGTCCCTCTTCAGCGTGGACTCGCCGGGCACGCTGTGGCTGCTGTTCGCGGTGCTGTTCGTGTACGGCGCGGCGGGCGTCGTCCACGACGCGGCCGAGTCGGCGCTCGTCGCCACCGCGGTCGACCCCCGCCTGCTCGGTGATTTCAACGGACTGCGCATGACCGCCGCCGAGGGCGTGAAGCTCGTGGCGCCGTCGGCGGGGGCGGGCGTCTACGCGGCGTACGGCGGCGCGAGCGTGGCGGCACTGGACGCGCTGACGTTCGTGGTGGCCACCGGGCTGTACGCCGCTCTGCGGGTGCGGGAGGCGCCGCCGGAGCGGGCCGCGGTGAGCCGGCGGCGGCAGACGGCCGAGGGCGCCCGGTACCTGTGGGGCCACCCGCGCCTGCGTCCGCTCGTCCTCGCGGGCGGCGTCACGATGCTGTGCGCGGGCGTCAACGGCGCCACGGCCTACGCCGTCGTGGACGCCCTCGGGCACTCACCGGCGTACGCCGGTGCGCTGTACGCCGTCCAGGGCGCCGGGTCGGTGGTGGTGGGGCTGCTCGCCGGTCCGGCCCTGCGGCGGCTGGGCGGACGGCGCTTCGCCGCCGCCGGAGTCGCCCTGCTGGCGGTGGCGGTGGCGGTGCGGGCGGCACCGTACGACGCCGTGGCCCTGGCCTCCAGCGCGGCCATCGGGGCGGGGCTGCCCGCGGTGCTGATCGCCGCCCTGACCGGCGTACAGCGCGAGACGCCGGGGCACCTGCTGGGCCGGGCCACCGCGACGGCCAACGCGCTGGTCTTCACGCCGAACGTGGTCGGTCTGGCCGCGGGCGCGGCCCTGGTGGAACTGGCCGACCTCCGGCTGCTGCTGCCCGCCCTGGGCGCCGCGCTGCTGGCGACGGCGCTGCCGCTCGCCCGACGACCGGCGCGCACCGGCCTTCCGGTCGCCTCGCCACCGTCCGAC
>NZ_JAGMUE010000137.1:0-9486 GCF_019049165.1 Streptomyces sp. AC627_RSS907 | reverse complement strand
CCCCGCGGGCGCCCGCGGCGCCCGGCGCCCGGCGACCGGCGACCACGAACCGCACCACCCCACGTCGCGCCCACGCGCCGCGCCGCGCCGGCACCATCCCACCCCACGCCCACACGCCGCCCCGTACCACCCCCACCCCACACCCGCACGCCTCCCGGCGCCGCACACCCGCGCCTGACCACCGCATCCCGCCGCGCCCCGGCTCACCCACGACCGGCGCTTCCCCACCGGGCCACGCAGTCACCACCCCCACCGGCACGACCACACCACACGCCCGCCCCGACACGGCACCCGCACCCGCACCCGGGCACGCCCCGCCTCACCCGCGGCCGTCGGGCCACCCCGCGCTCACCGCCCGGCGAGAGCCGACCGCACCGCCTCCAGGTCGGCGTCCGACGCCAACCCGGCGTGGTAGAGCCGCAGTTCCGTGGCGCCCAGCTCGCGCGCGCGTGCCGCGTCGGCGGCGAGGGTGTCCGGGCTGCCGCCCATGCCGGAGACCACGGTGAGGTTGGCCGCGAGGACGGCCCCGGCGCGGCCCTGCTCGGCGAACGGCGTGAGCAGGCCCGCGCCGCCCGTGCAGGGCACGACCACGCCGTCCGCGACGGACAGGATGTGCGCGGGGTCGACGCCGGCGTTGGCGCCGCAGTGGTACGAGACCGGGTCGGCGTGCAGCAGGACCTGGAAGCCGTCGGGCGCGGCGGCGCGGACGGCCGCGACCGCCGTCTCCTGGAGGGTGCGGGCGGTTTCGTCCCGCCACGCGCGCGTGGCGTTCGCCGGCGCCTCGCCCAGCAGCTTCTCGACGCCCGTCCAGCCCCCGTCGGACGACACCGCACCCCGCCAGACCGGCCCCAGCGCGGCGCGCACGGCGGCGGCGAGCTCGTCGGGGTCGAGGCCCAGACCGTCGTAGCCCGTCCGGCAGTGGGGGCAGAAGCACAGCGACATCAGGTACTGCCCGGCGTCCCCGAGACCGACCCCGCCGGTCTTGTCGTGGGCGTGCAGGTGGGCGAGCCCGTACCAGCCCAGCGACTCCAGTTCGGTGCCGCGTGCCCCGGGCCGCACGGCCGCCTCGGCGGCCAGGCCGGTGAGGTAGGCGCGTGTGGCGGGCTGCGCGACGCAGGGCGCCCAGGGGTAGCAGTCGCCGTAGGCGTTGACGACGGAGGTGTGCGGGTGCTCGGCGCCGAGGCGGGAGTTGTGGGCGAGGACCACCCAGGTGTGCACCTCCAGGCCCGCGTCCGCGAGCGCGGCGGCGGCCTCGCCCCAGGCGTCGCCGGGCGCCCAGTCACCGGCCTCGTACGGGCGCAGGTCCCGGCCCTCCCAGCGGGCGGCGTCCGGCGGGTAGAGGACGGCGGCGTACTCGGCGGTGACGACGCGGTGGCGCGGGTGGCGGGGGGTGAGGGCACGGGTGGAGTGGTAGGCGGAGGCGAGCGTCACCTGCCCGACGCCGGTCCCGGCGATGAACGAAGCCGCTCCCGGGTCCCCGTTGACGTCCCAGGGGTAGACGAACGCCGACGCCTTCACCGGCCCTCCTCCCCGCGCTCGTCATCGAGCAGCGCGTGACCCCGCTCGATCAGCTGGGCGAGTTGCTTCACATGGTCGTCGGTCGGCTCCTGCAACGGCGGCCGCACCTCCCCCACGTCCAGGCCGCGCAGCCGGACGCCCGCCTTGACCAGGGCGACGGCGTACCCGCGGCCCTGTGCGCGCAGTTCGACGAACGGCCGGTAGAAGCCGTCCAGCAGACGGCGCACGACGGCTTCGTCGCCCGAGCGGAGCGCCCGGTGGAAGGCGAGGGCGATCTCGGGGGCGAAGCAGAACACGGCGGACGAGTAGAGGGTGACGCCGAGGGCCCGGTAGGCGAGCTGGGTCTGCTCGGCGGTCGGCAGCCCGTTGAAGTAGAGGAAGTCGCCGGGGGCCTCGGTGCGCACCGCGCTGACGACCCGCTGCATGAGGTCGAGGTCGCCGAGCCCGTCCTTGAGGCCGATGATCCCGTCCGTGCGGGCCAGTTCGACCACGCTCTCCGGCGTGAACACCGCGTTGTCGCGCTGGTAGACGATCACGGGCAGCGAGGTCGCCCCGGCCACGTCCCGGTAGTGCCGCAGCAGCCCCTCCTGGCCGGCGAGCACCAGGTACGGCGGCATGGCGAGCAGGCCGTCGGCCCCGGCCTCCTCGGCGAGGCGCGCGTAGCGCACGGCGAGGGCGGTGCCGTAGCCCGCGCCCGCCACGACGGGCACCCGCCCGGCGGTCTCCTCCACGGCGGCCCGCACGCAGGTCTGGAACTCCTCGGGGGTGAGGGCGTGGAACTCGCCGGTGCCGCAGCAGGCGAACACGGCGGCGGCCCCGGCCTCGACCCCGTGGCGCACATGCGCGCGGTAGGCGGCGAGGTCGACCTCGCCCCCGGGCGCGTACGCCGTGACGGGGAAGAAGAGCGGCCCGCTGGGCGCGGTGAGCCGGGCGGCGAGAGAGGCTGAGGTCACGGGCGCTCCCATTCCATATCCATGATCTGCGTCTATATTTCTGAACGCGTCCACGCTAAGCCGCCCCGCGAACGCCGTCAAGCAGGCCACCTCTTGACGGGTGTCCACCGGTTCTTTAGCGTGTCCACGCATATGAACGCCGGGCGCTCATACGCACGGTTGCCGATTCTGGAGACCCTAGGAGTCCCGAGGATGCCCGCTCCCCGCACCGTCCTGCTCACCGGCGCCGCCGGCGGCCTCGGCACCCTGATGCGGGACCTGCTCCCCGGCCACGGCTACCGGCTGCGCCTGCTCGACCTGCGCCCGATCGAGGGCGAGCCGGACGCGATCGTCGCCGACCTCGCCGACCGGGCGGCCGTGCGCGAGGCGGTCCGGGGCGTCGACGCGATCATCCACCTGGCGGGCATCTCCCTGGAAGCCCCGTTCGAGAAGATCCTCAAGGCCAACATCGAGGGCACGTACAACCTGTACGAGGCCGCCCGCGAGGAGGGCGTCGGACGCATCGTCTTCGCCTCCTCCAACCACGCCGTCGGCTACACCCCGCGCCCGCGGGGCGACGACCCCCTCATCCCGGTCGACACCCCGCGCCGCCCGGACACCTTCTACGGCCTGTCCAAGTGCTTCGGCGAGGACCTCGCCCAGCTCTACTGGGACAAGCACGGCGTGGAGACCGTCTCGGTCCGCATCGGCTCCTGCTTCCCCGAGCCGACCAGCGTGCGCATGCTCTCGGTGTGGATGAGCCCCGCCGACGGCGCCCGCCTCTTCCACGCCGCCCTGACGGCCGAGAACGTCGGGCACACCGTGGTCCACGGCTCCTCCGCCAACACGCGCCTGTGGTGGGACCTCGGCTCCGCGCGGGCGCTCGGTTACGAACCGCAGGACGACTCCGAGCCGTACGCCGAGAAGCTCGTCGCCGAACAGGGCGAACTCGACCCGGACAACCCGGCGCACGCCTGCCTGGGCGGCCACTTCGTGACCGACCCGCCGATCTGGCCGTACTGACCGGAACTCGTCTGCGCGAAGACCGGAACTCGTCGCACAAGGAAGCGGACGGGCACCAAACGGGCCCGTCCGCTTCCGCATGCGGGCACAAGCGCTGCCCGTTCTCACCCCGCCCCTGACTGCGACCCAGGTCCGAGAC
Source organism: Streptomyces sp. AC627_RSS907 (assembly GCF_019049165.1). NCBI lineage: Bacteria > Bacillati > Actinomycetota > Actinomycetes > Kitasatosporales > Streptomycetaceae > Streptomyces > Streptomyces sp. AC627_RSS907. The sequence continues at coordinate 5,874 of NZ_JAGMUE010000137.1, read as the reverse complement.
GGGCACCCGACGGCCGGAACGGGCACAAACGGGCAGCATCGGGTCCGCAACAGGCCTGGTCAGTGCCGCACGCCCGCTGTAGAACTTCCCCCAAGGGCCACCCGGGCCCGAACGGGCAACGAGGCGGTGAGGCAGGTGTTCGGCATGGGCACGAGGACGGCGGAAGAGCGCCAGCGCGAGATCGTGCGGCTCGCCCGCGCCACCGGCTCGGTCGACGTCACCGCGCTCGCGGCCGGCCTGGGCGTCGCCAAGGAGACCGTGCGACGGGATCTTCGCGCCCTGGAGGACCACGGCCTGGTCCGCCGCACCCACGGCGGCGCCTACCCGGTGGAGAGCGCCGGGTTCGAGACCACGCTCGCCTTCCGCGCCACCAGTCACGTCCCGGAGAAGCGCCGGGTCGCCGCCGCGGCGGCCGAACTGCTCGGCGACGCGGAGACGGTCTTCGTCGACGAGGGCTTCACCCCCCGGCTCATCGCCGAGGCCCTCCCCCGGGACCGGCCGCTGACCGTGGTCACCGCGTCCCTGCCCGTCGCGGGCGCGCTGGCCGAGGCCGGCGACACCTCCGTCCTGCTGCTCGGCGGCCGGGTCCGCCCGGGCACGCTCGCCACCGTCGACCACTGGACGACGAAGATGCTGGCCGGTTTCGTCATCGACCTGGCGTACATCGGCGCCAACGGCATCTCCCGCGAACACGGCCTCACCACCCCCGACCCCGCCGTCAGCGAGGTCAAGGCGCAGGCGGTCCGGGCCGCGCGCCGCACGGTGTTCGCCGGGACGCACACCAAGTTCGGGGCGGTCAGCTTCTGCCGGTTCGCGGAGATCGGCTCCCTGGAGGCGATCGTCACCAGCACGCTGCTGCCCACGGCCGAGGCCCACCGCTACTCGCTGCTCGGCCCGCAGGTCATCCGCGTCTGAACCCCCCTCACGTCCCCGCAGGGCATCCTCACGCCCTGCCCTGCCCCATACCTCCCTATTCCTCCTTATCCCTCCCCATATGTTCAGGAGCGATCCATGCGAACCCAGAGCCGACGGAGGCCGCGAGCCACGCTCGCCTTGGCCGCCGCAGGGACGCTGCTCGCCCCGCTGCTCTCCGGCTGCTGGGTCGGGGCGGGCGGAGCCGGATCCGGCGGCAACTCCATCAACGTCCTGATGGTCAACAACCCGCAGATGGTCCAGTTGCAGAAACTCACCGCGGACCACTTCACCGAGGAGACCGGCATCAAGGTGAACTTCACCGTCCTGCCGGAGAACGACGTCCGCGACAAGATCAGCCAGGACTTCGCCAACCAGGCCGGCCAGTACGACGTCGCCACCCTCTCCAACTACGAGATCCCGATCTACGCCCGCAACGAGTGGCTGCACGAGATGGGCTCCTACGTCGCCGAGGACCCCGCCTACGACGAGGAGGACGTCCTGGGGCCGATGCGCGAGTCCCTCACCGGCGACGACGGCAAGCTCTACGGCCAGCCCTTCTACGGCGAGTCGTCCTTCCTGATGTACCGCAAGGACCTGTTCGCCGAGCGGGGCCTGACGATGCCCGAGCACCCCACCTGGACCCAGGTGGCCGCCCTCGCCGAGAAGCTGGACGGCGCCGAGCCCGGCATGAAGGGCATCTGCCTGCGCGGGCTGCCCGGCTGGGGCGAACTGATGGCGCCCCTGACGACGGTCGTGAACACCTTCGGCGGCACCTGGTTCGACCAGGACTGGCAGGCCCGGCTCGACTCGCCCGAGTGGGAGAAGGCGACGAAGTTCTATGTCGGCCTCGTCCGCGAGCACGGCCAGTCCGGCGCCGCCCAGTCCGGCTTCGCCGAGTGTCTGAACAACATGACGCAGGGCAAGGTCGCCATGTGGTACGACGCCACCTCCGCGGCCGGCTCCCTGGACTCGGCCACGTCCCCGGTCAGGGGCAAGGTCGGCTACGCGCCGGCCCCCGTGGAGAAGACCGACTCCTCCGGCTGGCTCTACACCTGGGCCTGGGGCATCCAGAAGGCCTCCCGCAACGCCGACAAGGCCTGGAAGTTCGTCTCCTGGGCGTCCGGCAAGGAGTACGAGCAGCTCGTGGGCGAGGAGGCCGGCTGGTCCGACGTCCCGGCCGGCAAGCGCGCCTCGACGTACGAGAACCCGGCCTACGTCAAGGAGGCCGCCGCCTTCCAGGAGATGACCAGGGAGGCCATCGAGGGCGCCAGGCCCAAGGACCCCGGCGTGCAGCCGCGCCCCGCGCCCGGCATCCAGTTCGTCGGCATCCCCGAGTTCACCGACCTCGGCACCAAGGTCTCCCAGGAGATCAGCGCGGCCATCGCCGGACGCCAGTCGGTCGAGGAGGCGCTGAAGAAGTCCCAGCAGCTCGCCGAGAAGATCTCCGAGGAGTACGAGGGACGATGACCGCCACCACCACGGCCCCCGCGGCCGCACCCGACCACGTCCGCCCCGCCGTTCGCCCGCCGTCCTCCCGGCTGCGCGCCTGGGCCACCCGGGCCCCTCTCCTCCCCGCCCTGATCTTCATGGTCGCGGTCACCCAGCTGCCCTTCGTGGCGACGCTGGTGATCTCCTTCTTCGACTGGAACTCCCTCTACCCGGACGCCCGCCACTTCACCGGCCTCTCCAACTACGGCGACGTCCTCAGCGACCCGGACCTGCGCAAGTCGGTGTGGACGACGATCCTGCTGACGGTCGCGGTGGTCCTGGCCAGCCTGGTGCTCGGCCTGGCCCTCGCCCTGCTGCTGGACCGGAGGTTCAAGGGCCGGGGCGTGGTCCGCACCCTGCTGATCGCCCCGTTCCTGGTCGTCCCCGTGGCCGCGGCACTGCTCTGGAAGCACGTCCTCTACAACCCCGAGTACGGCCTGCTCAACGGCCTGTTGCACTACGTCGGCGGACCGCAGCCGGACTGGATCTCGAACACCCCGCTGCTCGCCGTCGAGGCGTCACTGGTGTGGCAGTGGACACCGTTCATGATGCTGATCCTGCTGGCCGGCCTGCAGAGCCGCGACCAGCAGCAGATCGAGGCGGCCCGGGTGGACGGCGCGAGCGACTGGCAGATCTTCCGCCACCTCACCCTCCCCCACCTGCGCCGCTACCTGGAACTCGGCGCCCTGCTGGGTTCGATCTACATCGTGCAGAACTTCGACGCGGTCTTCACCATCACGTCCGGCGGCCTGGGCACGGCCAACCTGCCCTACACCGTCTACCAGAGCTTCTACCAGGCCCACGAGAACGGCCTCGCCTCGGCCGCGGGCGTGCTGGTCGTCATCGGCTCGATCATCATCGCGACCTTCGCCCTGCGCGTGGTCTCGTCCCTGTTCCGCGAGGAGGTGTCCCGCGCATGAGCACCGCGGCCGCTGTACGAGTCCGCCGCAAGGGCGGTGCCGGCCTGGGCCTGGTGGCCTGGCTGGCCGGAATCGTCTTCTTCCTGCCCATCGCGTGGATGGCCCTGACCTCCTTCCACGCGGAGGAGGACGCCGCCACCAACCCGCCGTCCTTCGCGGCGTCGCTGACGCTGGACGGCTACCGCGAGTTCTTCGGCGCGGGCGGCGGCGCGAGCCCCTGGCCGGCCCTGGTCAACTCGGCGGTGGCGTCGGTCGCCTCGACCCTGCTCGTCCTGGTCCTGGCCCTCCCCGCCGCGTACGCGCTCTCCATCCGTCCGGTGAAGAAGTGGACGGACGTCCTGTTCTTCTTCCTGTCCACCAAGATGCTGCCGGTGGTGGCGGGCCTGCTGCCGATCTACCTGTTCGCCAAGAACGCGGACCTGCTCGACAACATCTGGCTGCTGGTCGTCCTCTACACCTCCATGAACCTGCCGATCGCGGTGTGGATGATGCAGTCCTTCCTCGCCGAGGTCCCGGTCGCGATCATCGAGGCGGCCCGGGTGGACGGCGCGCGGCTGCCGACGATCCTGGCCCGGGTGGTCGCCCCGATCGCCCTGCCCGGCATCGCCGCGACGTCGTTGATCTGCTTCATCTTCAGCTGGAACGAACTGCTCTTCGCCCGGGTGCTGACGGGCGTGGTCGCCGAGACCGCCCCCGTCTTCCTGACCGGTTTCATCACCAGCCAGGGCCTGTTCCTGGCCAAGGTGTGCGCCGCGTCGCTCGTCATCTCCCTGCCGGTGCTCGCCGCGGGGTTCGCCGCCCAGGACAAACTGGTCCAGGGCCTGTCGTTGGGAGCCGTGAAATGAAGGCCGCCGTCATCGAGTCCGTGGGCCGCGCCGTCGTCACCGAGGTCCCCGATCCGGCACCAGGGCCGCGCGAGGTCGTCGTCGAGGTCGCGGCCTGCGGACTGTGCGGCACGGACCTGCACATCCTCCAGGGCGAGTTCGCGCCCAAGCTCCCCATCGTGCCGGGCCACGAGTTCGCCGGCGAGGTGGTCGGCGTCGGCACCCAGGTCACCGAGGTGTCCCTCGGTGACCGGGTCGCGGTGGACCCGTCCCTCTACTGCTACGAGTGCCGCTACTGCCGCACCGGCCACAACAACCTCTGCGAACGCTGGGCGGCCATCGGCGTGACGACGGCGGGCGGCGCGGCGCGGTACGCGGTGGCGCCGGTGGCGAACTGCGTGAAGCTCCCCGAGCACGTCCGCACCCAGGACGCGGCCCTGATCGAACCGCTCTCCTGCGCGGTCCGCGGCTACGACGTCCTCCAGTCCCGCCTCGGCGCCCACGTCCTGATCTACGGCTCCGGCACGATGGGCCTGATGATGCTGGAACTGGCCAAGCGGACCGGCGCGGCCACCGTGGACGTGGTGGACGTGAACCCGGCGCGGCTGGAGACGGCCCGCGGCCTCGGCGTCTCGGCCTCGGCCGCGAACCCGGACGAGCTGGACCGGCCCCAGGGCTGGGACCTCGTCATCGACGCCACGGGCAACGCGGCGGCGATCCAGGACGGCCTGGAGCGGGTCGCCAAGGCGGGAACGTTCCTCCAGTTCGGCGTCGCCGACTACGCGACACGGGTGCAGATCGATCCGTACCGCATCTACAACCAGGAGATCACGATCACGGGCTCGATGGCCGTCCTGCACAGCTACGAACGCGCGGCCGAGCTCTTCGCGAACGGCGTCCTGGACCCCGACGTCTTCATCAGCGACCGCATCCCGCTGGAGCGCTACCCCGAGGCGCTGGAGCAGTTCGCGGCGGGGGTGGGACGGAAGATCGTGGTGGTGCCGTAGCCGTTCGGCCCGTCCGGCGTCCGAGGGCGAGGCCGCTCAGGCCGAAACGGGGGTCCGGGGGCGCGGCCCCGAGGACGGGAACAGGGAGGGCGGCGGGGGGCGACACTCACCCGCCGCCCCGATTGCCCCCCGGGTAAGGGAACGGTAAAACGCCCTCACTCGTTCACCCGGCATGACAGCTATGACCCCCGGCTCGAACATCCCCCTCTCCGCCACCCGCGTGACGGTGGACGTCACCGCGCCCGTGCGGCTCGACGTATCGGGCCTGCTGCTCACCGCCGACGGCAAGGTGCGCTCCGACGACGACTTCATCTTCTACAACCAGCCCACCGGCCAGGGCGTGACCTACCGCTCCGGCGGCGGCACCGCCCCGGACGCGATCACGGTCGACACCGCCGCCGTGCCGCCGGGCATCGAGAAGATCGTCGTCACCGCCAGCCCGGACGCCGCCGGCCAGACCTTCCAGGGCATCGAACCGACCGCCACCATCCGCAACGCGGACGACAACTCCGTCCTCGCCACCTTCACGCCCCCGCAGCTCGGCACCGAGACGGCGCTGGTGATCGTGGAGGTCTACCTGCGCAACGGGGCCTGGAAGGCCCGCGCGGTGGGCCAGGGCTACGCCAACGGCCTGGCGGGCATCGCGACGGACTTCGGTGTCACGGTGGAGGAGCCGGCGGCCCCCGCCCAGCCGGTGGCCGCCCCGCCGCAGCCCCAGGC
>NZ_JAGMUE010001344.1:0-767 GCF_019049165.1 Streptomyces sp. AC627_RSS907 | reverse complement strand
TTCGGTCGCAGCATCCATACCGGCTACAAATGCAGATACCTCACCGAATGTGGTCAATCCGTAGAGATGAGGGCGCCTACGCACGTCAGCAAGCCGATCACGGAGATCCACGGCGTTACCTGCTACCTGGGAGCTGGACTGAAAACCAGGTCGTCACCGTACTCGAAATGCGATCGATATTTATCAATCGGCTCGCCCCGTCTTCCAGTTGTCGCATCGAACACCCGACCATCCTTGACCACGACATCATGGTAGTTCCACCCACTGTCAATGCCGCGATACTTTCCAAGTTGTGGCGCGCCATACCTATCAGTGATCCGCATAATGTCGCCGCCAATTATCGACTGTATGTGGTCAGCCACTTTCTCGCATCCACCCGTTCCGCAAACCTGCGATGCAGGCTTCGGTTTCCACGACTCTCCAAGGTCCGGGCAGTTGCTGTTGTGCACCAGAACCGGCGCCTCACCAGCCACCACATAATACGTATGCACCCCCGAAACCGTCAGATCATGCGTGCGCTGAAGCTCGCTGAAATGACGGGTTGAGGCCACCTTCACCGTGGTGCCATCCGGCGTACGCAGGCTCATGCCGGCCTTGAGGTCGCCCGCGTCCACCCAGGAGTCGGTGTCCTCCACCCAGAAGGGGTGCGTGACCGTGGCGATCAGGGAATCCTTCTCACCCTCCGGCCCCGCCACCTTCAGGTCAACGAACTCCTTGTCGTCCTCCGTGACGATCGTGCCGACCACCTCGCGAGGTGCGGTCTCGCC
>NZ_JAGMUE010001343.1:0-654 GCF_019049165.1 Streptomyces sp. AC627_RSS907 | reverse complement strand
GGCGAAGGCGATGAGCGCCAGGTACGCCGCCTTGCGGCCCTTCCAGCCGGCCGTGGCCCGGGCGTGCAGGTAGCAGGCGTAGGCGACCCAGGTGATGAACGTCCAGACCTCCTTGGGGTCCCAGCCCCAGTACCGGCCCCACGCCTTCTCGGCCCAGATCGCGCCGGCGATCAGGGTGAAGGTCCACAGCGGGAAGACGGTGGCGTTGATCCGGTACGCGAACTTGTCCAGCGACGCGGCGGAGGGCAGCCGCTCCAGGATCGAGGTGGCGAAGGCGCCCGGCTGCTTGCCGTCCGGGTTCTCCAGCTTCGTCTCGTACCGGTCGCGGAAGAGGAAGAGCAGCGTGGAGACGGCGCCGAGGTAGAGCACCGCGCCGGAGACGATGGCGCAGCTGACGTGGATCCACAGCCAGTACGAGTCGAGGGCCGGCACCAACTGGTCGCTGTCGGTGTAGAGCACCGACACCGCCAGGCCCAGGTCGAGCAGGGCGGTGGTGACCAGCGGCAGGCCGATCCAGCGCACGTTCTTGCCGCTGGCCAGCAGCGCCACGTACGCGACGACCGCCACCATCGACAGGGTGATGGAGAACTCGTACATGTTGCCCCACGGGGCGCGCTCGACCGAGAGCGCGCCCCGTGGGGCAACATGTACGAG
>NZ_JAGMUE010001342.1:0-826 GCF_019049165.1 Streptomyces sp. AC627_RSS907 | reverse complement strand
CGGCAGCACGTTGCGCACCATGCACGGCACGCGCAGCGACACCGAGCCGAGCCGGCCCATGACGGGCACGCTCAGCACGGCCTCGGGGGCGCCGCTGACCTGCTGGATGTAGCGGGCGGTGATCGCGAGCAGCACGTCCGACCAGGTGACGGAGAGTTCGTCGGCCCGCTGGCGCAGCGTGGTCACCTCGGCCGGCGCCAGGTCGGTGATCTGCCGCCGGAAGGTGCGGGCGGGCAGCGCGGAGTCGTCGGTGAGGCTGGGCACGGGGGGCCGGTCGGCGTACCGCGCCGCCCAGTACGCGCCGTCCTTGTCGCGCCGCGCGGAGTTCTGGTACGCGTGCTCCTCGTCGCGCACGGACTGCAACGTGCCGAAGCCGCTGTCGCCGGTGGGCCGGCCCGCGACCAGCGCGGTGTACACGTCGGCGACGCGGCGGGCGACGAGCGAGAGCCCGAAGCCGTCGAGCGCGATGTGGTGGACGCGGTGGTACCACCAGTACTCTTCCGGCCCGACGCGGAACAGGGCGTGACCGAAGACCGGTTCGCGCTCCAGGTCGACGGGGCGCGCCATGTCGCGGGCCATCCAGGCCAGCGCGGCGGCGCGCGGCGCGGCCTCCGGGGTCAGGTCGGCCACGTGCGGCTGCCAGTCGGTGGCGTCCGCGGTGACCTGCCAGAGCTTGCCGTCCTGGACGGTGAAGCGGACGCCGAGCGCCTCGGTCTCGGCGACCACCTGGCGCAGCGCGGCGACGAAGACCTCGGTGTCGACGGGGCCGGCGACGCACACGTACTCGGCCGTGTTGAACGCGGGGCTGTCCAGGTCGAGTTGCTGA
>NZ_JAGMUE010001341.1:0-556 GCF_019049165.1 Streptomyces sp. AC627_RSS907 | reverse complement strand
CGCGCACCTCGCGCACCAGGTCGAGCCCGGCCGTGGCCGCCCGCAGCCGCTCGATGAGCAGCCCACCGACCCGGCGGGCGTTGCGCTGCAGGTCGTGGTCGATGAGGTAGCCGAGGTTGGCGAGCGCCGCGGCCATGGTGACCGGGCTGCCGCCGAAGGTGGAGATGGAGTTCGCGTCCAGGCAGTCCATGATCTCGGCGCGGCCCACCACGCCGCCGACGGACATGCCGTTGCCGATGCCCTTGGCGAAGGTCAACAGGTCGGGCGGGCCACTGCCGGCGTGCGCCTGCCAGCCCCAGAAGTGGTCCCCGGTGCGGCCCCAGCCGGTCTGCACCTCGTCGCTGATCCACAGGATGCCGTGCCGGTCGAGGACCTCGCGGAAGGCCGCGTACAGCCCGTCCGGTGGCGAGGTGAAGCCGCCCACTCCCTGGATCGGCTCGGCGATCAGCGCCGCGACCTGGCCGTGCGCCTGCCCGAGCAGGTCCGTGAGGTCGGCCACGCACGCCTCGACGAACCGCTCGTCGGTGAGGTGGGCGAACGGGCCACGGGAGCGCAC
>NZ_JAGMUE010001340.1:0-542 GCF_019049165.1 Streptomyces sp. AC627_RSS907 | reverse complement strand
GCGCGGCTGTACGCGATGGCGCACTCCGCGGCCTTGTCGAAGATCTTGCCCTTGCCGTCGGCCTGGGCCTTGGCGCGGGCCGAGTTGTAGACCTTCTCGAAGACGCGCGGCACGCCGAGGATCAGCGTCGGGCGGAAGGCGGCGAGTTCGTCGGTGAGGGTCTTGATGTCGGCGACGTGGCCGAGCTTGATCGGCGCGAGCACGGAGGCGACCTGCACCAGGCGCCCGAAGACGTGTGCCACGGGGAGGAAGAGCAGCACCGAGGACTCGTTGGTCTGGAAGATCGGCTTGAGTCGCTCGACGGCGTTGCCGCACTCGGCGAAGAAGCTGCGGTGGGTCAACACGCAGCCCTTGGGCCGGCCCGTGGTGCCGGAGGTGTAGACGATGGTGGCGGGGGAGTCGGCGGTCGCCGCCGCGCTGCGCTCGTCCACGGCCTGGTCGGTGACGCCGTCGCCGGCCGCCGCCAGCGCGCCCACCGCGTCGCCCTCGATCTGCCACACGGGGCCCAGGGCGGGCAGCCGGTCGCGTACGGAGTCCACGAC
>NZ_JAGMUE010001339.1:0-911 GCF_019049165.1 Streptomyces sp. AC627_RSS907 | reverse complement strand
CCGTAGTTGACGGTGGCGTTCAGGCCGGTGACCTTGCCGCCGCGCAGCCCCGTGGTGCTGCCGCTGCGCTGGACCTTCTGGCCGACGGTGGCGTTGGCCGCCTTCTTGATGTCGCGCGACGAGCCGTTGTACAGGTTGACGGTCCCCGGGTGCTTGAGGGAGCGGTTGTCGTAGCGGATGAGGCCGTAGTCGTTCCCGGGGAAGCTGGACCCGACGGTCTCGCCGATCTTCGTGCGGTGGTTCGACGTGGTGTACCAGGGCGGCTTGCCGTCGGTGCAGTGGCCGGCGGTCACGATGAAGTACTCGCCCTTGGCGTTGCGCGCGTTGAACCCGGCCGAGCAGCGCCAGTCGCCCGCGTAGATGGCGTCGCCACCGGCGATGAGCTTGTTGAAGGTGCCAGGGGTGCGCTCGACGCGGATCGCGCCGGCGTGCGCTCCCGCCGCGCGCCTGAGCCGGGATATCTCGGCCCGGCTGACGGTGCTGTCGGCGGTGACGACGAGGGTGTTGGTGGCCTGGTCGACGTACCAGGCGGTGCCGGGCACGTTCGCCGAGCGGACCGCGTCGCCCGCGGTGGCCGCCCGGACCGCGGTGGGCGCGGCCGGCGCGTCGGTGGCGGCTCCGGCGGCCGGCACCGCGAGCGCGGAGACGGCGGCGAGTCCGCAGGTCACGCCGATGAGGCGGACGCGTCCGCGCGGGCGGGAGCGGAGCGTGGTGCGGGTGTTCCTCAACTCTTCCTCCGGGGAAGTCGTGGGCCGGCTGCCGCGCCGGGCCCCGGGTGGCACGGCCACGGGGGTACGGCTGCCCGGCCGGCACGGCACGGCACAGCTACACGACGCTTCCGCCACGCTTCACGTCCCCCCTGACGAGCGCTGCCCGGAAGTATTCGGGCTGCGGCCGGCGCCGCACAAGGG
>NZ_JAGMUE010001338.1:0-569 GCF_019049165.1 Streptomyces sp. AC627_RSS907 | reverse complement strand
CCGCAGAGTTCCGCGAGCTGAACGACGATTGGCCGGACCGTGTGTCGCCGCTTGCCCTGCCGCGCAGCGTGCCGAACATGGCCGCCGGGGAGGTGGCGATGGACCTGGGGGCGTGCGGGCCTGGCTTCACCACCGCCAGTGCCTGCGCGTCGGGCGCGACCGCCATCGGCGTGGCCCGGGACCTGTTGCGCGGGGGCGCGTGCGACGTCGTGCTCGCCGGCGGGAGCGAGTCGGCCTGCTGTCGGATGAGCGCCACGTGCTTCGCGCGGCTGCGGGCGCTGTCCCGTCGGACCGCCGAACCGGAGCTGGCCAGCCGTCCCTTCGACGCCGACCGCGACGGGTTCGTACTGGGTGAGGGCGCGGCGGTGCTGGTCATGGAGCGGTACGCCGGCGCGCGGGCGCGCGGAGCCCAGGTGCGCGCGCTCCTACGCGGTTACGGCGCTACCAGCGACGCCCACCACCCCATCGCGCCGCTCCCGGACGGCAGCGGCGCGGCACGTGCGATCCGGATCGCCCTGCGGGACGCGGAGTGCGCGCCGCGCGAGATCGGGCACGTGAACGCGCACGGC
>NZ_JAGMUE010001337.1:0-696 GCF_019049165.1 Streptomyces sp. AC627_RSS907 | reverse complement strand
GGTAAGCACGCGGGAAGCGCTTCTCGCCCGGTTCCAGATCCTTGCGCGCGAAACGGTTCTGAATGTCCCCCATCCCCTTGAGCGACGCTTCGAGTTGAGACCTCTTGTCGCCCCATTTCTTGTCCCAGGCGATCCACTCGGCCGTCCTCGTGGCAATGGGACTGCCCACCCGGCCGGGCTGGATCTTGATCGGCTCCGGAGGTATCGCGTTGAGCTGCGTCTGGTAGTCGGCCCGCTTCTCGGCGAGGACCGCGCGGTTGGCCTCGTCGCGGACCGTGGCCGGGAGGCCGTCCAGGGCGCCGACGCTGGCGGGGTGGAGCGCGATGTAGTCCGCCTGCTCGTCCTGCGAGAGGCCCTTCCACCAATCGGCGTTCTCCTTGGGGGACTTGCCCTTCGGAATGTCCCCCGCGGGTACGTGGTCGGCCGCGCCGCGCACCGCGGCCATGTCCCGCTGGGCGTCCACCCATTCCGCGTCGGAGACGTTCAGGTCGCTGTCGGCGTGCAGCCGGCCCAGTGCCTGTGCGTACCGGGCGTCCGCCTCGGTGGCCTCGCTGAGCGCGGCTCCGATGCGGTCGGCGTACTCCTGCGCCTTGGCCCGCTTGGGGTCCGGGTCCGACCCGATGACCATGCTGGGCCTGCTGCCCCGCACGCTCTGGTGGGGCGCGAGGGGCGCCGCCGGGTCCTTGTCGACCCAGT
>NZ_JAGMUE010001336.1:0-682 GCF_019049165.1 Streptomyces sp. AC627_RSS907 | reverse complement strand
GACTACAAGTGGGCGGTCACCGCCGAGGGCAAGCCCAGCGTCACCCACTACGACCTCATCGAGGCGTTCCGCTCCGCGAGCCTGCTGGACATCAAGCTGGAGACGGGGCGTACGCACCAGATCCGGGTGCACATGGCCGCCCACCGCCACCCGTGCGCCGGCGACCTCACCTACGGCGCCGACCCGACGCTGGCCAAGCGACTCGGGCTGACGCGGCAGTGGCTGCACGCCATGCGGCTGGGGTTCGAGCACCCGGCGGACGGGCGCTGGGTCGAGTTCGAGAGCGGCTACCCCGACGACCTCCAGCAGGCCCTGGACCGGGTGCGGGCCGACAGCGCCTGACCCACCGCGCCCCGAGGCTGCCGCACCACCCCACCGTCGTACGCCGCGCCCCGCCGGCCCTTCGCGCGCCCGCGCCGTGACCAGCCCGGCCCCGGCGGCTCACCCGGCCGGCCGAGCCGCCGGGTCCGGGTCATCCGCTGGGCGCGTCACGGCCGGGGCCGCGCGTACCCGAGCCGCCCCGCGTACCCGCCCCGCGTGCGCCGTGCGCCGCGCGCGGGTGCCGTGGGTGCCTCGGCGTCGTGCCGGGGCGCGGTGTCGGGTGTGCCGGGTGACCGGGCCCGGAGCGAGCGCGGCGGGTGGCGTGCGGAAATGGCACGCTGGAAGCCGTGATCACCTGACC
>NZ_JAGMUE010001335.1:0-626 GCF_019049165.1 Streptomyces sp. AC627_RSS907 | reverse complement strand
TGGGGCATGGGTGTGTGGTGGGCCACACCGTAAGTTGGTCCAGACCTCTCGTCAAGAGGTCTGGACCATGTCAAAAAGGGGGTCGCTCGGCACGATGCCCCGCCCGGAGGAGTTCCGAGCGGGGCACCGAACGACCCGAGTCGGCCCCGAAGCCGGCCCCGACCACCACGGGCGATCCGCCTCCAGGCGGGTGCGCGCGCGGCGGCCGGGGCGTCGACGGACCCTAGTCCTGCTGTGCGCTGCTGGGCAGCGCGCGCCAGGCGACCTTGGTCTTGGTCTTGAAGGACCAGTCGAGCATCTTCTTCGCGTCCGCGTAGCGGTTGCCGTCATTCAGGATGACGCCGACCACGGTGCGCTTACCCTTCGTCGTGGCGAAGACCAGGCACGGACCGGCGGCCGTGCCGGTGCCGGTCTTGATGCCGAAGGTGCCCTGGTACGAGCCGAGCAGCTTGTTCGTGTTGTACCAGGTGTACGTGCGGCCGTTGGTGGCCTTCTGCTTGGTGCTCTGCGCCTTCACGACCGTCTTGAAGGTGCTGTTGCCGATGGCGTGCCGGGCCAACTTCGCCATGTCGCGCGGCGTGGTGTAGTTGGAGCCCTTCGCGGAGATGCCATCGAAGGAGTCGTAC
>NZ_JAGMUE010000013.1:0-73095 GCF_019049165.1 Streptomyces sp. AC627_RSS907 | reverse complement strand
CCACCCCGCAGCCCCCCAAACCCGCAACCCCCGCCGCGCGCATCCGCAGCCGCGCCCCCGGCCTCACCACCGCCTACAAGGCCGCCGCCACCGCCCTCAAGAAGCACCACCTCACCGGCACCCGCGCCAAGGTCCACCTCGTCCTCGACCGCTCCGCCTCCATGCGCCCGTACTACAAGGACGGCTCCGCCCAAGCCCTGGCCGAGCAGACCCTGGCCCTCGCCGCCCACCTCGACCCCGAGGCCACGGTCCGCGTCACGTTCTTCTCCACGGAAGTGGACGGCACCGGCGAGCTCACCCTCACCGACCACGAGAACAAGATCGACGAGCTGCACGGCGCCCTCGGCCGCATGGGCCGCACCAGCTACCACGCCGCGGTCGAGGCCGTCCTCGCCCGCCACGAGAAGGAAGCCCCCGGCACCCCCGCCCTCGTGGTCTTCCAGACCGACGGCGCCCCCGACGCCAAGACCCCCGCCACCCAGTCCCTCACCGACGCGGCGGCGAACCACCCGAACGTCCACTTCTCCTTCGTCGCCTTCGGTGACCCGGAGAACAAGGCCTTCGACTACCTCCGCAAGCTCAGGACGGGCAACGCGTCCCACTTCCTCGCCGGCGAGACCCCCAGGGAACTCACCGACAAGGAGCTCTACGAGGGCGTACTGGCCGACTGGCGCCCGTAGGGCAGGGGCACGAGGCCACCGCGTCGGACGCCCCACCGGGGGCGGACGGGGAAACGCACCCCTGTCCGCCCCCGAAACGCGTGTGAGCCGATCTCCGTCGGGCCAGTAGGATTTCGACCATGGCGGCCACTGGAACCGAGAAGCAGGGTGGCAAGGCGTTCTACGTCAGCACCCCCATCTACTACGTCAACGACGCTCCTCACCTGGGCCACGCCTATACGACCGTCGCAGGCGACGTGCTCACCCGCTGGCACCGCCAGCGCGGCGAGAAGGTGTGGTACCTCACCGGCACGGACGAGCACGGTCAGAAGATCATGCGCACGGCCGAGGCCAACGGGGTCACCCCGCAGGCCTGGGCCGACAAGCTCGTCACCGAGGCCTGGAAGCCCCTGTGGGAGCACCTGGAGATCGCGAACGACGACTTCATCCGCACCACGCAGAAGCGGCACACCGACCGCGTCCAGGAGTTCGTGCAGGACCTGTACGACAAGGGCGAGATCTACAAGGGCGGCTACGAGGGCCCGTACTGCGTGGGCTGCGAGGAGTACAAGCTCCCCGGCGAGCTGCTCGACGGCGAGGGCGACTACGCGGGCCAGAAGCTGTGCCCGATCCACAAGAAGCCGGTGGAGATCCTCAGCGAGGAGAACTACTTCTTCAAGCTGAGCGCGTACAGCGAGAAGCTGCTCGCCCACTACGAGGCGAACCCCGGCTTCATCCAGCCCGAGTCCGCGCGCAACGAGGTCGTGAACTTCGTCCGCCAGGGCCTCCAGGACCTCTCCATCTCCCGCTCGACGTTCGACTGGGGCGTGCCGGTCCCCTGGGACGACAAGCACGTGATCTACGTGTGGGTCGACGCCCTGCTGAACTACGCCACGGCGGTCGGCTACAACGAGAACCCGGAGAAGTTCGAGGCCACCTTCCCGGCCGACGTCCACCTGGTCGGCAAGGACATCCTCCGCTTCCACGCGATCATCTGGCCGGCGATGCTGATGGCGCAGGGCCTGCCGCTGCCCGGGAAGATCGCCGCGAACGGCTGGCTGATGGTCGGCGGCGAGAAGATGAGCAAGTCCAACCTGACCGGCATCAAGCCGCAGGACCTGACCTCCCACTTCGGTGTGGACGCGTACCGCTGGTACTTCCTGCGGGCCATCGCCTTCGGCCAGGACGGCTCCTTCTCCTGGGAGGACTTCTCCGCCCGCTACACCAGCGAGCTCGCCAACGACTACGGCAACCTCGCCTCCCGCGTCGCGGCCATGGTCGGCAAGTACTTCGGCGGTGCGCTGCCCGAGGCCACGGCGGACGGGGACGCCGAGAAGGCGGTCCACGACGGTCTGGCCAAGGCCGTCGCGGAGGCCGACCGGAAGATCGGCGAGGAGCTGGACTTCCAGGGCGGCATCCTGGCCGTCTTCGACTTCGTCAAGCAGGTCAACGGCTACATCACCGAGCAGGAGCCCTGGAAGGTCGCCAAGGACGACTCGCCGGAGGGCAGGGCCCGCCTGGCGACGATCCTCTACACGGCCGCGGAGTCCCTCCGCGCCGTGGCCGTCCTGCTGAACCCGGTCATGCCGGACACCTCGCAGAAGCTCTGGGACTCCCTGGGCGCCGAGGCCTCCCTCGGCTCTCTCGCGGACCAGAAGGTCCAGGAGGCGGCGGACTGGGGCCGGCTGCCGGCCGGCTCGACGGTCACCAAGGGCGCGGTGCTCTTCCCGCGTCTCGAGGAGAAGCCGACCGCGTAACGTGATCGCTACAGCAAGGGCCCGGGAGTCGAGCAACTCTTCTCCCGGGCCCCTCGCTTTGCGAAGATCGCGTGAAGGCGGCCGATGTCCGGCCGCCATCCGTCACGTGGGGGGATTCGTTCCATGGCACTCTTCGGCAACGCGCACAGCATCGACCCGGCCCAGGCGCAGCAGGAGTACGCGCGTCTGCTCGGCCACGGGGAGCAGGTGCACGCCGCGTAC
Organism: Streptomyces sp. AC627_RSS907; assembly: GCF_019049165.1. Lineage (NCBI taxonomy): Bacteria > Bacillati > Actinomycetota > Actinomycetes > Kitasatosporales > Streptomycetaceae > Streptomyces > Streptomyces sp. AC627_RSS907. The sequence goes on along the minus strand of NZ_JAGMUE010000013.1, from coordinate 70,457 downwards.
CTGCTGATCCGCGACACCATCCTGTTCACCGACCGGCGCCTGATCCTGGTCGACAAGCAGGGCATCACCGGCAAGAAGACCGAGTACCACTCGATCCCGTACCGCAGCATCACCCACTTCGCGGTGGAGACGGCCGGCACCTTCGACCTCGACGCCGAGCTGAAGATCTGGCTCTCCGGCAGTGCGGCCCCGATCCAGAAGACCTTCACCAAGGGCGTCGACATCTACGAGGTCCAGGCGATCCTGACCCAGTTCGTGGCCCGCTGACGCGGAAACGGCCGGGCTGAGCGTTTCCCCCTCACCGGGACGGGTGAACGTCTCGGCATATGCCAGCCGGTCATGCCGTGAGGGTGCTTGATTGCCGCTCATGGTCACATCGACACACGAGGCCTCCCACCGGCTCTTCCAGGAGCATCCGGAGGCCCTCGCACCCGTCTTCGAGGCACTGGGGCTTCCGCCACCCTCGAAACAGGACTTCGACGAGCTCTCCCCCGACGCCACCGAGATCCGGCCCATGGAGCGCCGCGTGGACACGGTGCTCAGGTTCGCACCCGGCATGGGGGAGAACTTCCTGCTCGCCATCGAGTCGCAGACGAAGAGGGACCCCGACAAGGCAAGAAGCTGGGCGTACTACGTCGCGTACCTGTGTGCGAAGCACGACCTGCCGGTCGTCCTGGTGGCGGTGTGCCGGGACCGGGCCACGGCGGAATGGGCCATGGGCCCCTTCGAATGCGCCGTGGCCTCCTGGCCGACCCAGACCACCCGGCCGATCGTGCTGGGCCCCCAGACCGTCCCCAAGGTGACCGACGAGGCGACCGTGGCCCGGCGCCCCGCCCTGGCGGTGCTCTCCGCCATCGTCCACAGCGATAGCCGCCGCGCGCCCGACATACTGGAAGTCGTTGCCCGCGGGCTGTTGTCCTTCGAACCGGACATCACGAAGTACTGGTTCGAGATGGTGGAAGTCGGTCTGGAATCCACTCCGACCAGGGAGAACTGGAGAAAGCTGATGCAGGACGTCGTCACCCACTTCCCGGGACACCGGACGCTGTTCGAGGAGAAGTACCTCGAGGGCAAGGCTGAAGGGGAAGCCAAGGGCGAGGCCAAAGGGATTCTGCGAGTCCTGGAGGTACGGGGCGTTCCCCTCTCCGACGAAGTCCGTCAGCGCATCACCACGTGCACCGACCTCGACCGCCTCAACGACTGGCTCGACCGCTCCGGCACGGTAGAGCGGGCGGAGGACCTGTTCGCCCCGGGCACAGACCCGACGGAACTTCCGAAGGACGTTCCGTGAACCGTGACCTCAGTACCGCCGATGTCTGGGAACGCGTCACGAACTGCCCCGAGCTGCGCGTTCTGACCCGGTTGCCGCATCGGGCGTACTTCGTCACACAGGCCGACGACCTGTTCGGTACCGACCCCGGCCCCAAGCCGGCGCCCGGCGACTGAAGCGGAACAACCGGACCGCTGTCCACGGCAAAGGGGTCCGGGAACCGATCGCATCGGTTCCCGGACCCCCGTGAGTCGGTCCCTTCCTGCTTCGGCTGCGGCTTGCGTACCTGTAGGCGCAACTCCCGTAGTCGCGCCTCGTCCAGCTCGGTCGGCGCGCCCGCCATCAGGTCCTGGGCGTTGTCGTTGAGCGGGAAGGCGATGGTCTCGCGGATGTTGGGCTCGCCGGCCGGCAGCATCACGGTGCGGTCGCCGCCCGGGGCGGTCCTCACCCAGTTCATGCTGAGGTAAGGCTCCGGGTATGCGTCACCGAGGACGGTGGAACAGGCATACCCACCGTCCACCCCCTCCCCGGTCTCTTACGATCGCTACGGAAGCGCGTGTACGGCGAAGCTGGGGGACGAGGACGATGACGACGCAGGCGGCGGATCCGGAGACGACGCACGGCCCTCCCGTCCCGGCCCCAGGGCAGCGCGTGACCGTACGCAACCGCCCCTGGGCGGTCATCGACGTCCTCCGCTCGACCGCCGCGAGCGACGATCCGGCCCGCGCGGCGGAAGCCGCTCCCAGTCACCTGGTCACCCTGTCTTCGCTGGAGAGCGACGGACGGGACGAGGAACTGCGTGTGGTCTGGGAGCTGGAGCAGGCCACGGACGTCCACGACCAGGACGAGCTGCCTTCCCCCAAGGGCGGCTTCGATGACCCGGGCCGCCTGGACGCCTTCCTGGACGCGGTGCGCTGGGGTGCCATCGCCTCCGCCGACAAGACGGCCCTCCAGGCGCCGTTCCGCTCGGGCGTCGAGATCCAGGACTACCAGCTGGACCCGGTGGTCCGCGCCCTGTCCATGCCTCGGACGAATCTGCTGATCGCGGACGACGTCGGCCTGGGCAAGACGGTCGAGGCGGGTCTGGTGATGCAGGAGCTGATGCTGCGCCACCGCGCCCGCTCGATGCTGATCGTCTGCCCCGCCGGCCTGACGCTCCAGTGGCGGGACGAGATGCGGGACAAGTTCGGCCTGGACTTCCGCATCGTCAACACCCGGACACTGCGTGAGCTGCGCCGCTCGGCCGGGCTGTACACCAACCCCTGGCAACACCACCCCCGTCTGATCGTCTCGATCGACTGGCTGAAGCGCGAGCGCCCGCTGCGGATGCTGCGTGAGCTGCTGCCGCCGGTGCCGGAGTACCCGCGCGCCTTCGACCTGCTGGTCGTGGACGAGGTGCACACGTGCGCGCCCTCCGGTACCGGGAAGTACGCCGTGGACTCGCAGCGCACCCGGGCCGTGAAGCTGCTCGCGCCGCACTGCGAGCACCGCCTCTTCCTCTCCGCCACCCCGCACAACGGCTACCTGGAGTCCTTCACCGCTCTCCTGGAGCTGCTCGACGACCACCGCTTCGCCCGCGGCGTCAAGCCGTCCGAGGAGCAGTTGCGCCGGGTGATGGTGCGCCGCATGAAGTCGGACCTGCCACCGCTGTGGAACGGCAAGCGACGCTTCCCCAAGCGGGTGCCGCACGCCCTGGAGGTCGACTACAGCGACGCGGCCCGGGAGGCGTACGCCAAGCTGGCGGCGTACGCGCGCTCGCGTCGCGACGGCCAGAGGGACGGGAAGGCCGGCCGGACCGCCGCCGACTTCGTGACGACCCTGCTGAAGAAGCGCTTCCTGTCGTCGCCGAAGGCGTTCGCGGAGACGATCAGCACCCACCTGGAGACGATGACGTCCCGGCGGACCGGGCCCGCGGAAGAGCCGGCCCCGAGTGTCCGGGTGCTGCGGCCCCTGATCGACGGGGTCGAGGAGGCCGAGGAGGAGAGCGAGCAGGAGCAGGCCGAGGCGGCGGCGCGTGCCCTGACCGCCGCCCGCCAGGCCATGCGTCCGCTCTCGGACCACGAACACAGGCTGCTCAAGGAACTGGATTCCTGGGCCGTGACCGCCGGGAAGCGGCCGGACGCCAAGTTCGCCCGCTTCCGGGAGTGGCTGGACGAGATCGTCTGTCCCGACGGCCCGCTGGGCGACTGGGAGCCCGAGCGGGTGATCGTCTTCACCGAGTACCGCGACACCCAGCGATGGCTCTACGGGCAGCTGATCGCCGCCGGATATCCGGCGGAGCGGATCGCCCAGCTGTACGGCGGCCAGGACCAGGAGGAGCGGGAAGAGGTCAAGCAGGTCTTCCAGGAGAGCCCCGACCTGTCCCCCGTCCGCATCCTGCTCGGCACCGACGCGGCCAGCGAGGGCATCAACCTCCAGGCGCACTGCCATCGGGTGCTGCACTGGGAGATCCCGTGGAACCCGAACCGGCTGGAGCAGCGCAACGGCCGTGTGGACCGGCACGGGCAGAAGGCCGGCCAGGTGGACGTGTTCCACTTCGTGCCGCGCGGCTGGCAGGGCTTCGATCCGGCCCACGACCACCAGACGGACTCCGGCTACGAGGACGGCGCCCTGGAGGACGAGCTGCACTTCCTGGCCGTCGCCGCCCGCAAGACCGAGCGGATCCGTGAGGATCTGGGCAGTGCGGGCGAAGTGATCGCCGCACAGGTCGAGCAGAAGATGCTCGGCCGGCGTTCGAGCTGGACCACCGCCGACACCGAGATCACGAAGCGGTCCGGCAAGGCCGTCCTGAAGGTCGAGCGCGATCTGGCCCGTGACCTGGAGCGTCTGGTGGACGCCCTGGCGGACAGCCGTCAGCAGCTGCACCTGCACCCGGAGACCGTCGAGCGGGTCGTCCGCACGGGTCTGCTGCTGGCCCACCGCAAGGACCTCACCGAGGTCCCCGACCCCAGGCCGGGCCGGGCCGCCCGCTGCTTCCGGCTGCCCGAGCTGCCAGGCGCCTGGGCGCGCGCCCGCAACGACGGCCTGCGCCACCCGCTCACCGGCAAGGAGCGCCCGGTCGTCTTCGACGAGGCGGAGGCCCGCGACCGCACGGACGTGGTGCACCTGCACCTGGGTCACCGCCTGGTCCAGATGTGCTTGCGGCTGCTGCGGGCCGAGCTGTGGTCGAGCGGTGCGGGCGCACACCTCTCCCGGGTGACGGCCCGGGTGGTGCCGGACGGCGCGCTGCGGCAGCCGGCACTGGTCGCGCACGGCCGCGTGGTCATCACCGGCAGCGGCGGAACACGGCTGCACGAGGAGGTGATCACGGCAGGGGGACTGATCGAGGGCGGCAAGCTCGCCGCGGCGAGGATGGAGGACGTCGACGGGTGGCTGGCCGAGGCGACGGAGGAGCTGCCGGCCGAGGGCGTCCTCACCGAACTGACCGGCCTCTGGTCCCAGCTGGAGGACCGCCTCGTGCGCGCCCTGAGGAACCGGGCGAACCAGCGCTTCCGCTCCCTTGAGACGCTGCTCGCCAAGCGCTGCGAGGAGGAGGTCGAGGGCATGCGTGCGATCCTGGAGGACCTCGGCCGCTCGATCCGGGCACGGCTGGACGACACGGGACACTGGCAGCAGGAGTCGCTCTTCGACATCGACGACGAGCGCCGCCAGCTGCGCGCCGACCGCGAGGCCCTCCTGGAGCGGCTGCGGAGGCTGCCGGAGGTGACGGAGACGGAGACGGCCGCGCTGCGCCGCCGCTGGTCCGACCCCTCGCACCGCTGGTTCCCGGTCGCCGTGACCTTCCTCGTCCCCCGTTCCCTCTCCGCAACCGCCTACCAGGAGCACCGCTGATGCCGACCGCCGCCCGTCCAGCCAGGAAGGTCCCGCCGAAGGGCTCGGTCCCCACGCCCGACCAGCAGCACGAGGACTGGCTGCGGCTGCTGCGCCCCGACGGACCGTTCGTGTCGCTTCCGGTGCTGGTCGGAGCGTTCCCGCAGGGCCTGGACACGATCCCGCCCCAGACGTGGGGGAGGCTGCGGCAGGCGTGGGCGGAGGTCCAGGAGGACCCGGCGCTGCTGCGGTCCGCGTGGGAGACGTTCGTGCTGACGGAGCTGCTGGGCTGGCGGGCGCCCGGTCTGCGCGAGGGCGCGGCGATCCCGGAGTCGCTGCGCGCCGGGGCGAACACGCCCGACGCGGTGCTGGTCGGCCCCGGCCGGTCCGGCGGGCTGGCCCCGCGCGCCCTGTTCTTCCGCACGGACGACTGGGAGGGCCCCCTCAACCGCCCGCGCGGCGAACAGCCCGGCCTCGCCGACCGGGCGGCCGAGCTGTGCCGCGCCCGCGAGGTACCGCTCGCCCTGCTGACGAACGGCCGCGAGTGGGCGCTGGTCCACGCCCGACCGAAGGAAGCGACGACCGTCGCCGTCTTCGACGCGGACCTGTGGACCGAGGAACCGATCCTCGCCCGCGCCTTCGCGAGCCTGCTCACCGCGGGACGGGTGGTCCGCCCGCCGCTGGACGCGGAGGGCAAGCCGACCGACTCGACGGCGGGCCTGTTCGCCCGCACCGCCGACGCCCGGTCCGAGGTCACCGACACCCTGGGCCGCCAGGTGCGGGAGGCGGTGTCCCTGCTGGTGGCGGAGGTGTCCCGGCTGGACAGGGAGTCGGGCGGCGAGCTGCTGCGGGACGTACCGGCCAAGCAGGTCTACGAGGGCGCGCTCACCGTGATGATGCGCCTCGTCTTCCTCCTCTACGCCGAGGAGCAGCGCCTGCTGCCCGCCGGGGAAGAGCTGTACGGCGCCTCGTACGCCGTCGGCCCCCTGCACGACGAGCTGGCGAAGGCGCAGAGCCTGCACGGCGGCGAACTGGGCGACCGGGTCGAGGCGACCTGGCCGCGCCTGCTCGCCGTGTTCGCCGCGATCCACGGCGGCAGCACGCACGACCAGCTGTGGATCCCGCCCTACGGCGGCTCCCTCTTCGACCCCGCCCGCTTCCCCTGGCTGGTTCCGGCCAAGGTCACGGACCGCGTGGTGTACGAGATCCTCGACGCTCTCCTCACCCTGCGCGGCCGCAAGGGTTTCAAGGGCAAGGAGCGCCTCTCCTACAAGGGCCTGGACGTCGAGCAGATCGGCCACGTCTACGAGGGTCTGCTGGAGTACGGCTGCCACTGGGCGAAGGAGCCGTACGTCGGGGTCTCCTTCGGCCGGGACAGGAAGTACGAGGCGGTGCTGCCGCTGGCCCACCTGGAGGAGTGGTCGGCGGCTGGGACGCTCGCCGAGCAGGTGGCGGCGGCGAGCGGCGCGAAGCCGGCCACGGTGGAAGCGGCGCAGGCCAAGTCGGGCACGGTGACGGCCGAGCTGGAGACGGCCTGCGGCAGTGACCCGGCCCTCGTCGAGCGTGCGGCCGCCTTCTCCGGCCTGTACGGCACCGACCTGCGCGACGAGCCGAAGGTGTGGCCGACGGGCTCGGTCATCATGGTCCGTTCCGGCAACCGGCGGGACACGGGCACGCACTACACGCCGAAGGCACTGGCGGAGGAGGTCGTGCAGCACACGCTGGCCCCGCTCTGCTACTCCCCCGGCCCGGCGGAGGGCGCGGAGCCCGGTGTCTGGCGGTCGAAGAAGGCCGAGGAGCTGCTGAAGCTGCGCGTCCTGGACCCGGCGATGGGTTCGGGGGCGTTCCTGGTGTCGGCGTGCCGGTACCTGGCGGACCGGGTGGTGGAGGCCTGGCTCCGGGAACCGGACCTCCCGCCGGAGATCGCCCGGGACGTGGACCGGGACGACCACGAGCAACTGCACCAGATCGCCCGGCGACTCGTGGCCGACCGGTGCCTGTACGGCGTGGACCGCGACCCCATGGCCGTGGAGCTGGCCAAGCTGTCGCTGTGGCTGGTGACGCTGGCGAAGGGGCGGCCGTTCTCGTTCCTGGACCACGCGCTGCGGTGCGGGGACTCGCTGGTCGGGGTCATCGACGTCCGGCAGGTCCGGCAGTTCCACCTGGATTGGCAGGACCGGCAGTTGAGCCCGGAGGTCGCGCGGGCACTCGAGAACACCGAGTCGCTGCTGTCGCGGGCAGCCGAGCTACGGCGGCAGATCGAGTCGACGGCGGTCACGGACATCCGCGTCGTCCGGGACAAGGCCGACCTGCTGGCGAAGGCGGATGCACTGAGCGGCAAGCTGCGACTGGCGGCCGATGCCGTGGTGGGCGCCGCGCTGGCCGCCGAGGGCATCTCCGACGAGGAGGCGTCCGAGATCTCCGGCGAGGAGAACGTGGGCGGGGCGCGGGGGGCCGCGCGGTTCCGGGACGCCAAGGAGGACGCGAAGAGCCGGGCGTATCGGTACCGGCTGGAGGCGGTGGCGGGGCTGGTCGCCACGGCGCTGGGGGAGGGCGACGAGTTTGCGGCCGAGGCTGCGGCTGAGCAGGCACGGGGGATTGTGGAGGGGTGGCTTAAGGGGCCTCGGGCGGAGGCGGTTCGGCCGCTGCATTGGCCACTGGAGTTTCCCGAGGTGATGGGGGTGGGGGGCGCCGACGGATTTGACGCGGTGGTGGGGAACCCGCCGTTTGTGGGTGGGCAAAAGCTGACGGGGGCGTTGGGACAGGACTATCGGGAGTACCTGGTCAACCGGATCGGGGGCGGGAAGCGGGGGAGCGCGGATCTGTGCTCGTACTTTCTGCTGCGGAACCTAAACTTGGCGCCAAGGCACCGCACAGGAATTATCGCCACTAAGACCATCTCCGAAGGGAAGACCCGAGAGGTCGGACTTGATCAAGCCGCAATGAACGGCTGGAGCGTATATCGAGCGATCAAGTCCCTGCCTTGGCCAGGTACAGCCAGCATCGAAGTCGCCCTAATTTGGCTTTCAGCTACGATGGACAGTCGCGAGAAGGCATATTTGGCTGACGATCGCGTCGAAGCAATCACGCCGCTACTAACCCCCCGAACACGAACCTTTGGGAACCCTTTCGCGCTCGTCGCCAACGAGGCACGCTCCTTCCAAGGGGTAATTCTCACGGGCATCGGTTTCGTCATCGAAACAACTCGCGCTCACGAATTGATCTCGCAGAACCCCAGGAATAAGGATGTCCTTTTTCCGTACCTCAACGGCGACGATCTCAACTCTCGCGCAGATCGCTCGGCAAGCAGGTGGGTTATCAATTTCGGTGAGAGATCACTGAGCGAGGCGGCGAGTTATCCCGAAGTGCTCGCGATCGCCGAGCGAGAGGTCAAACCGACCAGACTACTGAGTAAGTCCAAAACCAATCGGGAATACTGGTGGCGCTACGAGAAGACTCGACCCGCCATGCTGGACGCCATCAGCGGCTTGCAACGAGTCCTTGTCATCGGGCAAACCAGCAGTACACAGCTGGCCGCCCTGGTTCCCAACAGGTACACCTTTGATCAGAAGCTGGTTGTTTTCCCAACGGACAGCTACGCGGAGCTCGCTTACCGTAGCAGCGAGTTCCAGTATTGGTGGACTGTCGAGCACGGACCGAAACGAACTGCCGACCTCGTCTACACGCCGACTACTTGCTGCGCACCGCTACCCGTTCCAGAACTTGACGATAACCTCAGCCGTCTCGGGCGAGAACTGGAGGCTCTGCAACTTCGCACCGGTCTCGCATTGACGCCACTGTCACAGCGAATCCACTCACGGGACGCTGCAGACGCCGATGTTGTTGCACTGAGAAACGTTCATCGGAGTATCGACGAGGCGGTGCTGTACAGCTACGGATGGAACATCGATCTTCAGTACAGCTTTCACGAGACCAGGCGCGGACTTCGCTACACAATGTCCTCCGCAGCCCAGACCGAGATCCTGGACCGGCTCCTTGAGCTGAACCACGCTCGCTACAAGGAAGAGGTGGAGAAGGGCCTGCACACGCCGGAGGCCAAGCGGCGGCGCGCTGCCGCCCGTAAGGCCAGGGCGAAGGCTCGGGCCGCCGCACGTACTCCCAGCGCCGCCCCGGAGGACTTCGACGACGGCGCACTGTTCGCTCAGCCCGACGCGCTTTTCTGAGCAGTACGGCAATGTCCCGCGCCCGGCGAGAACCGGGTGCGGGGTACGTCGGTTGAGGGGTCAGCTCACGGAGGCGTATGCCACGAAGTCCGCCCATGCCTCCGGCGCGAGGGCGAGGCGTGGGCTGGCGTCCCGGTACTTGGAGTCACGGACGTGGATGGTGCCGGGGGTGGTGGCGACCTCAACGCAGGAGTCGCCTTCGTTGCCGTCGCTGTAGCTGCTCTTGAACCACGCCAGTTCGGAGGCATCCCCGGCGGAGGCCTTGCGGATCATGTTTCTCCCAGCAGTTGCTCGATGAAGGCCAGCGACTCCCCCGGCGGAAGAGCCTGCGCCCGGATGGTGCCATACCGCAGCTCAAGGATGCGGAGCTGCCTCGGGTCGTAGATCGGCCGCCCGTTGAATGCGCCATCAGAGCGCCCCACGGCCGTACCGTCTTCGAACTTCAGCAACTCGATCTTGCCGTCCAGTCCGGGGTGAACCTCGCGGTGCGTCGGCATCACCTGAAGCGCGACATTACGCAACCGGCCCACCTCCAACAGACGTTCGAGCTGCTGCCGCCACACCATTGTGCCCCCGAGAGGCCGCCGGAGTGGCCCCTCTTCCAGGACGAAGCTGAGCGCAGGGGCAGGGTCCCGATCGAAGATCGACTGTCGGGCGATGCGAGCAGCGACCATCCGCTCGACCTCCTCCTCCGAGTACGGGGGCTGCCGCGATTCGAAAGCCGCCCTGGCGTGCTCAGGTGTCTGCAACAACCCACTGATGCTGTGGCACACATACGTCCCGATCTCGACCGCCCGCGCCTCCATCTGCGCCAGATCCCGAACCTTCTTCGGATACCGCACCTTCGCCACGTCCTCCTTCATCGCCGAGAGCAGCCCACCCGCCCCCAGCAACTCGTCCGCCCTGTCCAGATACTCCGGCCGGGGAATCCTCTTCCCGCCCTCGATCTTGTAGACGAGGTCCTCGCCGTACCCGACCGCCTTGCCGAAGTCGCCGGCCCGCATCCCCACGGACTCCCGGCGCAGCTTCAACTGCCGCCCCACGGTGGCGATGACCGCCACTCCCCACTCGTCGTCCGGGTCCACCTCCCACCCCGGCTCGTCCGCCTCGGTCCTGAGCCGCCGTACCTCGCCGTCCACCGACATGCGCGCGCCCCTCCGTCGTACCACCTCGTACCAGCCACGCCCTACCCGCACGGACCGCCCCGACAAGCCCGGACACCACCGGACAACCTGCGGGAGGTCACCGTGCGCAACAGGATCGTCACTCTTCACGGTACGCACATTCGGCCACTCTGAGTGACGGGAATCAGAAACTCGCCAACCCGGCAACCGCGCTCACGAGTTCAACTTCCTACTGTCCCGCCGGTCGGGGCCGAACTCACCGCTCCAGCAGCGCAGTCACCGCAACGCGACCGCTCGGGTTCCGGTCCACCCTGCGCTCCCCATGCACCACCCACTGGCGAGAAAAGACCCCACCAAGCCCCTCCCCTCCCTCCCGCCTGGCATATTCACTCCGGTGGGTGAATATGCCCAACTGGGCTGGATTCGGCATCTGTTGTCTGGCTTACGCTCAGCGCGACACCACTCCAGACATGCGACGGCCCTCGCCCGGGACTCGGAATCCCAACGCGAGGGCCTGACCACCAAGGAAGATGCGAGCTTCCCGATGGATACCGAGAACCCTAGCGTGCCCCCGCGCGCCCAGTCCCGTAACCGCGTCAAGAACCACGCCGACGCGCAGCCGCTCGCCGGTGTCGTCCACGACAACGCCCGCCACACCGAGAACTTCACGGTGATCGGCAACCACCTGCTCCAGCACCCGGAGCTGTCCCTGCTCGCCATCGGCCTGGCCGGCTACATCCAGTCCGTACGGCGGGGTACCTCCGTCGACATCAAGACCCTCGCCGCCCGCTTCCCCGAGGGCCCCACCCGCATCGCCGCCGCCCTGCGCGAGCTCGAAACCCACGGCTACCTGCGCCGCACCCGCGAGCGCACACCCACCGGCAGAGTCGTCACCCGCACGGTCTCCTGCAACAAGCTCGGACACCGCACCGCCCGGGAGACGGCCTCCCCCCGGCCCGCCCGGCGCGCGGCCCAGGAGAAGCCGCCGCCGCGCAAGCGCCTCCCCGCCGTACCCCAGCCCTCGTATCCCGCACCCGCCCTTCTCCAGGCAGCCGTCGACGTCCTCTCCGGTCTGCGCCGCCGCGATCCCCGCCTCCTCCTCTCCGCCACCGACGCCGAACACCTCGCTCCGGGGGTCGCCGCCTGGCTGGAGCACGAGGTCACCCCCACCGCCGTACGCCACGCCCTGACCGAGAACCTGCCGAACGAGCCCCTGATCCGGCCCGCCGCCCTCCTCGCGCACCGCCTGACCGCCCAACTGCCGCCCTCACCGCCGTTCCGGCCCCCTGCCCCACCGGCCCCGGAGCCCCGGCACCCCCTCCAGACCTGCGACGGCTGCGACCGTGCCTTCCGGGCCCCTCAGCCGGGCAGGTGCCGTGAGTGCCGAGCGGTGGACGACCGAGTCCCCGGAACTCCTGACATCGGTGAGATCTGCACGGCAGGATGAGCCGTGGCCGCAGAACCCGCCCTCATACCCCACGCCGTACCAGCACCCATCCGTACCCGACAAGGACTTCATGTGCTGCCCTCCTTCGCCGCGAACGGATTCCTCCCTCTGGGCCGCTACTCGGTCTCCTTCGGCGAGGCGGAGGACATGCTGGTCCGCGCGCCGGAGTTCCAGGACTCCGACACACGCTGGGCACTGTGGGACGGACTGAGCGACTATCTGGAACCGTTCTTCGCGTTGGAGGACTCGTACGCGCCCGTCCTGGACGGGCGCACGCTCATCCACAGGCTGTGGCTCGGTGGCAGCTTCGTGAGCGCGAAGACCGATCCGGGGAACATCGACGCGACGCTCCTGATCGACGTGGAAGCCGAGCGCGCCGTTCGCGGCAGGCCCGGCTCCAAATGGCTGACCACCGCTTTCCAGAGTCGGGACAACATGCTGCGCAAGTTCGGCGTCTCGCCGGTCAGAGTCGGGTACCGGCCCGTCGGCCATGTCTTCCGGCCGGAGCGCTTCACCGCCGAGGAACGGACATACTTCATGGAACGGGGTGTGTGGGACGACTGGTGGCAGCGCTGCCGTCTGCCCGGTCAGACGGACCGTTCTCCGTCCCACGAAAGTGCCGCCCCGGCACGCGGATACCTGGAGGTGCGACTGTGACCACCGGCGACAGCTGGCGCGAGCGCAGGCGTGCGGCGCTCAGGAACGATCCGGAAGCCGCCGAGACCGCCGCGCGCCTCCTCGAGGAGATGGGCACCGAGGTACGGGACGACGAGGAGATCGAGGCGGAGCACCGGGCAAGCCGCCTCGCGGCGGTGCGTGCGTACCAGCCGGACGCTCACCTCGACGAGGAACTGCGGCTCCGCCTGACCGGGCCGGACACCGAAGGGGGCGCTCTGCGTTTCCAGTGGGGTGACGCTCTGCTGAATCCGGTGGAGAACGCGATCTCCGTCGCCGCGGGCACTCCCGTTCAGCTGGAGCTCACCGGCATCTCCGCCGGCAGCACCGTGGTCCATGCCCGTCCCGTGGCTGCTGTCCCCCCTTCGGGGCCTCCGGCGATGGAAGCTCCCGTCACCTCCGCCACGAGCACGGGCATGCGTACGCTCACCCACCTGCTCGCCGCGCTGGAGGCAGAAGGGGATGTCCGCGAGTGGTCGCGCCTCTTCGACGCGGTGGACACCCTGGCCCGGGCACTGGGCAAGTACGAGCTCGACCTGGGAGTGACCTGGTACGGCGCCGACGGGGACATGCGCAGGGCCCGTCTCACCGAGCGTGGCAGGCGCTATGTGGAACGGCTTCGCGTACCGTCACGGCCCCGTGACCAGGAGATGGTCATCTCCGGTCGCATCACGGAACTCCGCGAAAGCGGCTGGGTGAAGGTCAAGACGGGCACCTCCAGGAACGCGCCGGCCTACGACGTCCACTTCGAGGAGCCCGAGGCACTGCTCCGCATGCGCCCCGGCCTCGGGGACAACATCCACTTCCGGGTCCGCTTCCGCCAGTGCCTGGACTCGGTGGGGATCGCCCGGTCCACGGAGTACACGTACCTGGGACCGGCGGCGGAACAGCCCTCGCTTCCGCTCGGGTCCTGACCGGTACATCCGCCCTACTCCGGCCGCACCACGAACGCCGACACCCCCCGCATCCGCACGCCCGTCCCCCGCGGCTCCAGGTCTCCCGTCACCGTCACCTCCCACCCGTGGCGCCAGGCGTCCGTGGCCCGGTCGATGTCCTCGGCGCGCAGCTCCACCCGGACGCGCCGCTGCCGCTGGGTGTCCTCCTGCGGGAGGGAACCGAAGATCGTCGCCTCGCGCGGAGTCACGTCCCGGTGGAGCTTGGTCACCACACCGTGCAGAACCGCGCCCTCCTCACGTCCCAGCCGCTCGCGCAGGTCCTGCGCCACGGCCTCCAGCGCCACCGTGTGACGCCGGCTGATCGAGACCGGCGGTGAGGGCTGCTCCATCGGCGTCTCGGACGACCACGCGAAGGAGAGCGAGAAATCGCGGTGCTCCTCACCGGCGATCTTCACCAGGGCCTCGCACAGGTTCGCCGACAGGCCGGCGTCCGCCATGTGCTCGACCTGGGGAACGGAGTCCTCGCCGAGGGTCATCTCCGCCGCCGCGTGGGCGCAGGCCACACCCGCGTACAGCATCCGCGAGACCCTCCGGGCGAAGGGCTCGGTCCGCTGCGCGGCCAGCGCGCTGTGCCGGGACAGCTCGGTCTCGTCGAAGAGGGAACCCTGCCCCCTCCGGTCATGGCCTCCGTAGGGGCCCTCCGGCAGGGGTACGTGGGCGGCCACGACGTAACTGCCGACGCGTGTCTGGTCCAGCCGTACCGCCGCCACATGGTCCTTCACGCGCTGCGGCTTCTGCGCGGGCTGCACGGGCCGGGGACCGAGCGCCGAGGACGCCGCCGCCGTGTGCAACTCCTTCAGCCCGGTCAGCGCCGAAACCAGGTCGAGGAGGGGAGCCGTGCCCGACGGGCCGGGTGGAACGAGGCGGAGGAACTGCCAGTCCACCGGCGGCAACCGCATCTCCCGCAGGATGTCGCCCGCGGGCCTCGCCTCGACCACGGCCAGCGTCTCCAGGATGTCGGCGACCCGGCCGGAGTAGTCGCGACGGCGCCGCACCGGCACCAGGAGCTCGTACGGCGGCCCCGGCTCCTCCCGCGGCTTCCACTCCCACAGCTCGGCACCGGACAGATCCCGTTCCGCGCTCCACCCCTTGGTGCTCAGATACCGTCGTACGACCTCGGGGGCGAGGGTCGCGGCCTCCTCGAACTCCGCGTCGGTGATCACCGTCATGACGCTCCCACCAGCTCCCGGTAGTCCTCGGCGAACAGGTCGTGCAAGGAGTCGACGGTCAGCAGGTTGGCACGCGGGACGTAGACCGTACGCGTACCCGAACCCGATCTGCCGTCCAGGTCGACGGGGTCCTGATCGTGCAGGCACAGCCAGTACGCGGCGTGGCTCAGGCGCAGGCGTTCCTCGGTGGCGTGCGACCACGCGAAAGGGTCTGCGGGGGCCAGGACGAGAAACAGGAAACGGGGCATCTCGTAGTCCGGACCGGCCAGCTGGTTGTAGTTCTTCACCTTGAGCGGGTAACGGATGTGGTCCTCGTGGATGTCCGGGGACGACGTGCACTTGACCTGCGCCTCAATGGCCGGAAATCTGCGGGTCCCCCGTCGGCCCGTGTACCCCAGCTGCCAGTCGACGCCGACCCGGTCACGCTCTTTACGGGTCACGTCGAGGTTGGCCGCCGTGGCCAGCATGCGGATGAACTCCTCGCCGAACGCGCCGCGGTGGCCGTTGTCGCCGAACCCCGACGATCCCTGCGCCCAGCCCGGTGCAGGCTGAGGGCAGCTCGCTGCGACACCCTGGGGACTGAACAGACGTTTCAGAAGCTCGTCCGACGGCTGGTGCGGGATGCCACCGGTTGCACTGTCTGTCATCTGCCCCCGCTCACCCTGAAACCCGTGCGCGCAGCGCGCCCGCGGTCCTTGTGCGCGTGCGTTACCCCATGTGCGACGCACGGTAACGAAGGTCACACCCTTGGCCAACATCCATGATCGAAATCCGGCCGCACGCGGTCCCTCTCGGACCACGTGGAGCAGCGGACCGCTGATGTGGGTGATCGGGTTCCGTATGGAAGCCCGTTCACGATGTCAGTGCGCACGCCTAATCTGACCCCGTGACCCAGCAGCCTCTCGCCAGCCCAGATCCCGAGCCGGCCCCCGCCCCCGGCGGAGCGGTGCTGTCCGCACCCACCGCGCAGCAACTCCGCGACAAACTCGCCGAGCTGGTCGTACACGACCTCCTGGGACCCACCGGAGACGAGCCGGAGGAGCTGCAGGAGGGCAACCCCCTCGATCACTACATCATCGGACGGCTGGCCCCCGGCGGCGTACGGGACGAGGACGGTGCCGACCTGCGGACCGTCGGCAAGGTGGTCGAGCCCGAGACGCTCGAAGAGCCGGGCATGGCACCCGAGCAGGAACCGGAGGCCGGGGACCCCGACCCCTCCGCGCCCTCCATGCCGAGCCTCCACCCGTCCACGCTGGGGCTGACCCTGCGGGTCGAGCGCGAGACGCAGGAACTGAAGGTCGACTGCGCCTGGGCGCGGTACGAGCGCGGGGAATCGGAGATCGAGGGCAACCAGAGGCGGGTGTGGCGTCGGGTGCCCTGCTCGGGCACGGTCACCGTGAAACTGGTGGAGGGGAGACTGACCGCCCAGCCGGTGCACTCCCGGGACTTCCCGCACATCGTGGTGCGCGGCCGGGCCCGTCTGCACGAGGGTTCCTGGCTGGTCTCCCTGTTCCTCGTCAACGGCCAGGAGAACAAGTCGGGTTGCACCCACTGGATGTTCCAGGCGTCGATGACCGTGGCGGGCGCCCCCGGCACGGCTCCCTTCCTGCCACGCCGGACCGTGGAACTGCCCGGCGACGACCACGACGAGCGGCGCTCGCTCGCCATGACCTACCGCTTCCACCCCGAGTTCGCCGTGGGCCACGGCACCGGGGTGCACGCCGAGGCCGACCCGGCCGCCCCCCGGCGGGCCGTGCGCCTGTCCACGACGGCCACACCGTCCTACGAGGTTCCGCACACCGACGTCCCCGACCCCCGCCGTGACCGGCGCGACGAGGACCTGCCGGAACTCAGGGACCTCGTGCTCGACATGAGCGAGCTGAGCCGCCTGGAGGCCGCCCCCCTCCGAGCCGCCCTGCTGCCGCTCGTCGACGGGTACCGCGCCTGGATCGACCGTCAGCGGCAGTCGATCGACGACCCGGCCGTCGGCCTCGACGCCTACCGGGCCGAAGCCCGGGAGAACATGCGGCTCGCCGACGTGGCGGCCGACCGCATCCAGGCGGGCATCGACGTGCTCCGGGACGACCCCGACGCCCTCGACGCCTTCCGGTTCGCCAACCGCGCCATGTGGCACCAGCGCGTGCACACCATCGCCGCGAGCAGCAGGCGCCGTACTCCCACGCTGTCGCTGGAGGAAGCGGTCCAGGCCGCCGACCTGCCGGAGAACCGCAGCTGGCGTCCCTTCCAGCTGGCCTTCCTGCTGCTCAATCTCCCGTCGCTCGCGGACCCCGCCCATCCCGAGCGTGCCGACGACCGCGGTGCGCTGGCCGACCTGCTGTGGTTCCCCACCGGTGGTGGCAAGACGGAGGCCTACCTCGGTCTGACCGCGTTCACCCTCGCCATCCGCCGGCGCAAGCCGCACCTCGGCGGCCTCGACGCCGAGCACGGCGTCGCCGTGATCATGCGGTACACACTGCGTCTGCTCACCATCCAGCAGTTCCAACGGGCCGCCGCGCTGATCTGCGCCTGCGAGGTGATCCGACGCGAGGAGCCCGCCCGCTGGGGGGACAATCCGTTCCGCATCGGGCTGTGGGTGGGCGGCCGGGTCACCCCCAACACCACGGAGCAGGCGGCCGAGTGGGTCAAGGAGCGCAAGAAGGACAAGGGATACAGCAGCTTCGGCCGCATGGGCTCGCCCCATCAGCTCACCAGCTGCCCCTGGTGCGGCGCCAAGATGGAGGCGGGCCGCGACATCACCGTCGAGTCCACCCTGCGCCGGACCCTCATCTCCTGCCCTGACGCCTACGAGTGCCCCTTCGGCGCCGCCGCCTTCGGGCTGCCCGCCGAGGAGCGGGGACTGCCGATCCTCGTCGTCGACGAGGAGATCTACCGGCTGCCACCCAGCCTGGTCATCGCCACCGTCGACAAGTTCGCACAACTGCCCTGGCGAGGCGAGACCCAGGCGCTGTTCGGCCAGGTTTCCCGCCGGTGCACGCGGCACGGGTACGTCACACCGTCCGCCGTCGACGCCGAATGGGAGTCCGCGAGCCACCCCCCGAGCAACGGTCACTCGGCCGCCTCCACGGTCGACGCGACACGCGTGCGCCCGCCGGACCTGATCGTCCAGGACGAGCTGCATCTCATCTCCGGCCCTCTCGGTTCCCTCACCGGGCTGTACGAGACCGCGGTGGACCGGCTCTCCACCTGGGAACCCGAGCCGGGACACACCGTGCGGCCCAAGGTCATCGCCTCCACGGCCACCGTGCGCCGCGCGGACCGGCAGATCCACGACCTCTTCGCCCGCCGGACAGCCGTCTTCCCACCGTCCGGGCTGAACGCCGACGACACGTTCTTCGCGCGACGACGGAACCCCGAGGAGACGCCCGGACGCCGGTACGTGGGCATCTGCGCGCAGGGCGTGCGCACCAAGTCCGTGGCGATCAGGGTGTTCGTCGCCCAGCTCGCCGCCGCCCAGCACCTCTACGAGACGTACGGGCCGAGCGAGCTGACCGACCCGTACATGACGCTCGTCGGATACTTCAACAGCCTGCGCGACCTCGGCGGTATGCGACGGCTCGTCGAGGACGACGTGTCCGCGAGGCTGCTCAGGGCGGACCGCCGCGGGCTCGCCGCCCGCCGCATCGGCGAACCGGCCGAGCTCACCAGCCGGATGGCTTCGGACGCCATCCCGGACATCCTGGAGAAGCTCGACCTCTCCTTCGGCCGACGGCCCAAGGGATCACCCCGGCCCATCGATGTCCTGCTCGCCACCAACATGATCGCCGTCGGCGTGGACGTCGCCCGGCTCGGCGTCATGGTCGTCAACAACCAGCCCAAGTCGACCGCCGAGTACATCCAGGCCACGAGCCGCGTCGGCCGCCGGGCGCCGGGCCTCGTCTTCACCGTTCTCAACTGGGCCAGGCCCCGCGACCTCTCTCACTACGAGACCTTCGAGTCGTTCCACGCCACCATCTACCAGCACGTCGAAGCCCTGTCCGTCACGCCGTTCGCGGACCGGGCCGTGGACCGGGGGCTGACGGGTGTCCTCGCCTCCCTCGTCCGCAACCTCAAGGCCGACTACAACCCCAACCGGGGCGCCCAGTGGGTGGACCGCCGGGGCGAAGTCGTCAGCCACGCCGTGCGTTCCCTGGAGCTGCGCGCCCAGGATGTCCTGGCCGACCAGCACGTCGTCAACGAGGTGCGCACCCGGCTCGACGCCCGCCTCGACTACTGGGAACAGAAGCGCCGCGCGCCCGGTGCCGTTCTCGGTTACCGCGCGGCCAGGCGCCAGGGTGACGTCGCCCCGCTGCTGCTGGAACCGGACAGCGGCCCGTGGCGGCTCATGACCTGTCCGACGTCGCTGCGCGAGGTCGAGCCGCCGATCCGGCTGATCTTCACCGGTGCGGCGGGACCGGAGGCCGATGAGGAACCGCCCTACGTGCCACGCCGACAGGAAGACGACGGCACCCCGGCCGACGCCGACGAAGACCCCTGGGAGAGGACATGAGCAGCCCCACCACCCAAGCCCTCCGCGTGGGCGAACTGCGGCCCAGCCAGCTCCTGCACACCTACGGCATCGGTGCCGTCACCGACCTTCCCAACCTCTCGACCATGGTGATGGGGCTGGACGACTGGGACCCGGTGCGTGCCCGCGTCCTGACCGAGGACCGTCTCCTGGCCGCCGTACGTCGCCGCCTCGGCGGTTCGGTCACCGCCCTGCGCACCCCGCCCCACCTGCCGGAAAATCCCGCCGACCCGTACGGCGACTGGACCAGGACGGGCGTACCGGTCGGCCTGTTCCCCCGGTGGTTGCGCTGCTCACGCGAGCGGTGCAACCAGCTGGCCCCCGCGTCGAGCGGCCTCTTCCAGCTCCGGCCCAACCTGTACCGGCCGGAGAAGACCAAGTACGTCCACACCAACTGCGGTGGCCAGGGCAAGGGCCAGCCGACGGCTCTGCCCGCCCGGTTCCTGGTCGCCTGCAAGGCCGGACACATGGACGACTTTCCCTGGGTCTACTTCGTGCACGGTGGTGGCGCACCGTGTGAGAACCCCACCTTGAGCCTCACCGAGTCGGGCACCACGGGTGAAGCCGCCAACGTCTTCGTGCGGTGCACGTGCGGGGCGGTCCGCTCCATGGCGGACGCCATCGGCCAGGCCGGGGAGCGCAACCTGCCGGCCTGCCGCGGGCACCACCCGCACCTCGGCACCTTCGCCCCGGGTGGTTGCCCGGAGTACGCGCGGACCATGGTGCTGGGTGCCACCAACAGCTGGTTCGCCTCCCAGCTGAAGGTGTTCAGCATCCCGCGCGCCGACGAACCGCTCACCCAGGCGGTCAAGGAGCACTGGAGCCTGCTCTCCCCACTGGCCGCCGTCCCCGCGGACGCCGCGAAGATGCTGCTGCCCACGCAGGCCTGCTGGCCCGAACTGGAGCAGTACGGCGCGGACGCGGTATGGGGGGCCATCACCCGGCAGGCACAAGCCGTCGCGGGTGAACCGGAGGACGAGGACGAGGAGTTCGACCTCATCACCCCCGAGTGGCGGGCCTTCACACACTCCCGCGATCACACGTTGCCGGACTTCACCACGGTGCGGGAGCGGCAGGTGCCCGACGGGACGGCCGACTGGCTGGACAGCGTGGTCCTCGTCCACCGGCTGCGTGAGGTGTCGGCGCTCACCGGTTTCACCCGGATAGAGGCTCCCGAATGGCTGCCCGACGAGGAGGTGCGCACCCTCCCCGGGGCCCCTCTCAGCCGCAGTGACCCAACGTGGGTTCCCTGCGCCGAGCTGCGGGGTGAGGGTGTGTTCCTCGCCCTCAGGGAGCGGCCACTCGCCGAATGGGAACAACGAGAAGCAGTCCGTGCCCGGGAGAAGATGCTCAAGGACGCCCACCGGGACTGGTGCCTGGCCCGCGGCGTGGAGCCGCGCTGGCCGGGAATCAGGTACGTGCTCCTGCACACGCTGGCCCATGTGCTGATCCGCCAGTTCGCCCTGGACTGCGGCTACGGTGCCTCGGGCATAGCGGAACGGATCTATGCCCGCTCCGGCCCCGACCCCATGTCCGGGATCCTGCTCTACACCGCCGCCCCAGACAGCGAGGGAACCCTGGGCGGACTGGTCTCGCTCGGACGCCGTGACCGCCTCGGGCCGGCCATCGCCCAGGCTCTCGAAGAAGCGAAACTGTGCAGCTCCGACCCGATGTGCGCCGAGCATGATCCGCGCATCCATGCCCGGCTGCACGGGGCGGCCTGTCACGCGTGCCTGTTCGCGGCCGAGACGTCCTGCGAGCGGGGCAACCACTACCTGGACCGGGCACTTCTGGTGGAGACACTGGCGGACGACACCTGCGCGTTCAGGCCGTGAGCCGCCCGGGCCCGGTACCCCGCCGGGAAGAGCCGAGCGGACCGTCACAGCGGAAGGCGGGCGTGCCGACAGCGCGGAGCGGCACGTCCGCCCACCGCCTGCCCGCGCTTCTCGCCGCCCTCTGCGACCGCCTGCCCGACGACAGCTGCGCCGCCCTGGAACGCGTCCTCCAAGGGGCCACCGGGCCGGACGACGCCCGGATCGGCCGCTTCATCGCGGAACAGTCCGCCGCCGGCCTGGCGCACCAGCTCATGGACATCACCCGTGCCTGGCGTGCCGAGGCACCCGGTCTGACCGGGGCCGGACTGGCTCTGGCCCTTGCCACGGCCCGGTCACGGCCCCGCACCGAACCGGCCCAGGTCGTGGTCAGCGGACCGCTCAGTGCGTCCGTACCGGCACGGATGACGAGCGGTGTCGCCATGGAGGTGATCCGCTCGGCCACCACATCGCTGCTGATCGCCAGCTTCGCCGCGCACGGCGCTCGCGACATCGTGAGGGAGATAGCGCGAGCGGTCGACCGAGGTGTTTACGTGGACCTCCTGCTCGAAGAATCAACACAGGCAGCGGAGGCCTTTGCCGCGCTGCCCAGCGGTGTGCACGTCTGGCACCGCGTGGGGGCGGCGGGAGTACTGCACGCCAAGCTGATCGCCGCCGACCGGCACACGGCCTTCCTGGGCAGCGCCAACCTGACCGACCGGGCGTTGTCCGACAACATCGAACTCGGTGTGGTACTCCGTGATCCACGGCTCGTCGAAGACCTGATCGACCATTTTCGCTGGCTGCTGACGCCGGAGAACAACATCATGCGGCGTGCGTGACCGGCCTCGACGCCGGACCGGGCAACGGCGAAGGGCCCGCCGGCGGAGTTCGTTCCGCCGGCAGGCCCTTCCCCGCCCTGCCTACTTCGGCTGCGGCTTGCGCACCGTCAGGTGCAGCTCCCGCAGCCGCGCCTCGTCCAGCTCGGTCGGCGCCCCCATCATCAGGTCCTGGGCGTTGCCGTTGAGCGGGAAGGCGATGGTCTCGCGGATGTTGGGCTCGTCGGCCAGCAGCATCACGATGCGGTCGACGCCGGGGGCGATGCCGCCGTGCGGCGGGGCGCCGAAGCGGAAGGCGCGCAGCATGCCGGCGAACTCGCGCTCGACGGTCTCGGCGTCGTAGCCCGCGATCTCGAAGGCCTTGAGCATGATGTCCGGCTCGTGGTTCCGGATCGCGCCCGAGGACAGCTCGACGCCGTTGCAGACGATGTCGTACTGCCAGGCCAGGATGTCCAGCGGGTCCTGGTTCTCCAGGGCCTCCATGCCACCCTGCGGCATCGAGAAGGGGTTGTGGGAGAAGTCGATCTTCCCCGTGTCCTCGTCCTTCTCGTACATCGGGAAGTCGACGATCCAGCAGAACCGGAAGACGTTCTCCTCGAAGTGACCGGCGCGCCGAGCGGCCTCGACCCGGACCGCGCCCATGATCTTCGAGACCTCGTCGAACTCGCCCGCGCCGAAGAAGACCGCGTGGCCGGGGGCCAGCGAGAGGCGCTTGGTCAGCTCCGCGACGTTCTCCTCGGTGAGGAACTTCGCGATCGGACCGGTCAGCGAGCCGTCCTCGCCGACGCGGACCCAGGCCAGGCCCTTGGCGCCCTGCGAGACGGCGTAGTCACCCAGCTGGTCGAAGAACTTGCGGGGCTGGGACGAGACGTCCGGGACGGGCAGCGCGCGCACGTGCTTGCCGGCGAAGGCCTTGAACTCCGAGCCCTCGAAGATGTCGGTGATGTCGACGAGCTCCAGCTTGGCCCGCAGGTCCGGCTTGTCGGAGCCGTACTTCAGCATCGCCTCGCGGAACGGGATGCGCGGGAAGGGCGAGGTCACGTGGCGGCCGTTGCCGAACTCCTCGAACAGCTCGGTCATCAGCTGCTCGATCGGGCGGAAGACGTCCTCCTGCTCGACGAAGCTCATCTCGACGTCGAGCTGGTAGAACTCGCCCGGCGAGCGGTCGGCACGGGCGTCCTCGTCGCGGAAGCAGGGCGCGATCTGGAAGTACCGGTCGAAGCCGGAGATCATCAGCAGCTGCTTGAACTGCTGCGGCGCCTGCGGGAGGGCGTAGAACCGGCCCGCGTGCAGACGGGAGGGCACGACGAAGTCGCGGGCCCCCTCGGGGGAGGTGGCGGTGAGGATGGGCGTCGCCATCTCGTTGAAGCCGAGGGCCACCATCTTGCTGCGGATCGAGGAGATGACCGCCGTGCGCAGCATGATGTTGCGGTGCATGCGCTCGCGGCGCAGGTCCAGGAAGCGGTACTCCAGGCGCCGCTCCTCGTTGACCCCGTCCTCGGTGTTGATGGTGAAGGGCAGCGGCTGGGCGGCGCCGAGCAGCTCGACCTCACCGACCTCGACCTCGACCTCACCGGTGGGCAGGTCGGGGTTGATGTTCTCGGCGCCCCGGGAGACGACCCGGCCGTCGACCCGGACGGTCGACTCCTTGGTCAGCTTGTCCAGCGCCTCGTACGCCTCGGTGCCCGGGCGGGCGACGAGCTGCGTGATGCCGTAGTGGTCGCGCAGATCGATGAAGAGGATGCCGCCCAGGTCGCGCCGATTGTGCAGCCAGCCACTCAGCCGGACGTCGGTGCCGACGTCAGAGGAGCGGAGCTCGCCGCAGGTGTGGGACCTGTACCGATGCATCGTCGTTCATCCAGCCTTCGCGGATCGGGGGGTGTTTCACGTGAAACACCCCCAGCGTACCGGGCACCCACTGCTGCGTTCCTCCCCGTGGACGGCGGGGCGAGGCGGGGACGACCGGTGGCAGCGTGCGATCCCCTCTTCCTACAGTGGAGAAATGCGCACCGATGAGCCCCTGCCGGAGGTGGGGGACGTCCTCGCCGTTCTCGCGACCGGCGTGTGGCGCTGGGACACCGCCGCGGGAGAGGTCGTGGTCGACGCGGAGGCCGCCCGCCTGCTCGGGCTGCCCGCACACCGCACGAACCTGACCGAGGCACGGGTACGGGCCCGGCTGCACCCGGTGGACTGGAACGAGATCACCGGCGTGGTCCGGCTCGCCGCCGCCGAGGGCACGCTCGCCGAGGTACGGGTCCGGGTCATGGACGAGCGGGGCCACGTCGTCCGGGTCGTACGCAGCCGCTCCAGGCCGTCGTTCGACCCGGTACGCAAGACGTACCAGCTCGTCGGCACCCTCCAGGAGGTCACCGACCCGATGCCGGGCACGCCGGCCGGGCGCAGCACGGTCACCGGCGACTGGCGCCGCTCGCGGGAGGCGTTCCTGCTGGACGCGGGCCGGGCACTGGCCGAGGCGCGGTCCACCGAGGAGGTCATGCGGGTCGCGGCCGGGTTGTCGATGCCGGGGTTCTCCCCGGCCGCCCTCGCGGTGTTCGGGGTCTCGGGCGATCGTCTGACGGTCCTCGGCCATCACGGGCAGCCGCAGAACGAGGCGGGCCCGTTCGTGGACATGTCCCTGGACGCGGACTATCCGGCCACCGAGGTGATCCGCACCGGCCGGGCCGTCTATCTCTCCTCCCCCGAGGAGTACCGGTCCCGCTTCCCCTCGACCTGGCCCCTCGCCGAGCGCTTCAATCGCCGTTCCTGGGCTTTCCTGCCGCTGATCGCGGGCGGTCGCACCATGGGCGCCTGGCTCGCGGCCTTCACCCATCCGGTGGCGTTCACGCCGGACGAGCGGTCCGTGCTGACCACCGTGGCGCGGATGCTGGCCCAGGCCCTGTCCCGCGCGGGCGCCGCCGAGACCCAGCGGGAGCTGACCGACGGGCTCCAGCGCTCCATGCTGCCCGTGCTCGGCCCGGAGATCCCCGGCATGGGCGTCGCCGCGCGCTACGTTCCCACCGGCGGCGGCCTGCAGGTGGGCGGTGACTGGTACGACATGATCCCGCTGCCCGGAGGCCGCTTCGCCCTGGTCATCGGCGACGTCCAGGGACACGACGTACGGGCGGCCGGACTGATGGGCCAGGTGCGCATCGCCCTGCGCGCGTACGCGTCGGAGGGCCACCGCCCCGACGCGGTGCTCGCCCGCGCCTCCCACTTCTTCCACGGTCTCAGCCAGTCCGACGACGACCCCGGCGACCTACGCTTCGCGACCTGCTACTACGCCGAGGTCGACCCCGCGACCGGCACCGTGGAGAGTGCCCGCGCCGGGCATCTGGACCCGGTCGTGCGCATGGCGGACGGGACGGCGCTGATCCTCGCCACGGCGGGCGGGCTGCCCCTCGGCATCGACCCGGAGTCCGACTACCCGACCACGCGGTTCGCCCTGGAGCCCGGGGACACCCTGATGCTGTGCACGGACGGCCTGGTCGAGACCGGCGGCCACGACCTGCAGACCGGGTGGCACCGCCTGCGCGTGGTCATGGAGGAGCACGAGGGCGGCCTGGAGGAGCTGGCCGACGCGCTGGTCCAGGCCGTGTACGGGCCGTCCTCGCACCACACCACCGGCCCGCTGGCCGACCGGCGGGAGGACGACATCGCGCTGTTGCTGCTGTGCCGGCAGAGCGAGGAGTGCGGCTGCGGCGAGAGCACGGTGGCCCGGCCCGCGGTGCGCCGCACGATGCTGACGGTCGCACAGACCGAGCCCGCGCGGATCGCCTACGCCCGCTGGCATCTGCGCGACCTGCTGCACGACTGGCCCGACGAGGAGCAGCGGGACGCGGCGGTGCTCCTGCTCTCCGAGATGCTGACGAACGTCCTGGTGCACACCGACACCGACGCCCTGCTGGTCGCCGAGGTCAGCGGGGAGCCGGGCGAGCGACGGATCCGGGTCGAGGTCACCGACAACGGCGACGACCTGCCGCACCGGCGTCGGCCGGGGGAGATGGCGTCCTCCGGACGCGGCCTGATGCTGATCGAGCTGCTGGCGGACGCGTGGGGCGTCGCCCCGCGCGGCGAAGGCAAGAGCATCTGGTTCGAGGTCTACGAGTCCCCCGCCCCGGAGGACGGCCCGGCAGGCGGCCCTGGGAGCGGCTCCGCGGCCGCGTAGCGCCCCTGGAGCTCCTGGACGATCCCGAACGCGGCCGCGGTGAACGGAATGGCGAGCAGCAGTCCCAGGAAGCCCGCCACCGCCGTGCCCGCGGTGAGCGCCAGCAGCACGATCGCCGGATGCATCTGAACGGTCCGGCTCTGGACGATCGGCTGGAGCACGTTCCCCTCCAGCACCTGCACGGCCAGGACCACCCCGAGGACCCACAGCGCGGTGCCGAACCCCCGGTCGGCGAGCGCGACCAGCACGGCCACGCCTCCGGAAATGAAGGCGCCGAGGTAGGGGATGTACGCGCCGACGAAGACGAGCGCGCCGAGCCCGATCGCGCCGGGGACGCGGAGGACGAGCAGCCCGACGGTGATGCAGACCGCGTCGATGAGGGCGATGAGGGTGGTACCCCGCATGAATCCCTCGACGGCCTCGTAGGACCGCCGAGCCATCGCCTCCACCAGGTCGGCCACGCTGCGGGGGACGAGCGCGCGCACCGTGCCGACGGCCCGGTCGGAGTCGCGCAGGAAGAAGTAGACGAGCAGCAGGGCGAGGAAGGCCATGACCAGCATCTGGCCGACCACGCTCACCCCGGTGATCACCCCGGAGGCGGCCGTACCGCCGAACTTGCCCAGCAGTTCGCGCGCGTTGGACGCGATGTCGTCCAGCGAGGTACCGGCCGCCCCGAAGTGCTCGGCGACCCCCTTCGCCGCGTCCCGGAGCGAGGCGATGATCTGGTCGCCGGTGTCGGCGAGCGCGGCGACCACGATGTACACGGCCCCGCCCACCACGGCCACGACGGCCACACAGGTGAGCCCGGCGGCCAGTGACCGGTTCACATGGGCCTTCACCAGGCGCCGGTGCAGCGGTGCGAGCAGCGCGGTGCCGAGCAGGGCGAACAACGCCGGCGTCACCGCGGTGCGCAGCTCGACGCAGAGCCGGATCGCGACATAGACGACACCGCTGGCGAGCAGGATGACGACACACCAGGCGGCGAAGCGGCGGACCGGACCGGGAAGCAGCTGCACGGCCCCAGCCGATCACGTACCGGGTGGGCTGTCCTGCCGGACGGCCCACCCGGGTGACGCCCCGTCAGCGCGACGTGAGCGACGGCCTGCGCCGCCACCGGCGTGACGCCACGACGGTCTGTTCCGCCGTCAGGCGTCCGGCCCCGCCGCCGACATGCCGTGCACGGCCGGGACGGTGCCGAGCCGGCCCTTCTGGAAGTCCTCGAAGGCCTGCATCAGCTCGTCCTTGGTGTTCATCACGAACGGGCCGTAGTGGGCCATCGGCTCACGGATGGGCCGCCCGCCGAGGAGGACGACCTCCAGGTCGGGCGTGTGCGAGTCCTGCTTCTCGTCCGCCCGCACGGTCAGGGAGCCGCCCGCGCCGAAGACCGCCGTCTGGCCGAGGTGGACCGGGCGGCGCTCGGCCCCGACCGAGCCCTTGCCCGCCATCACGTACGCCAGCCCGTTGAAGTCCTCCCGCCAGGGCAGGGTGACCTCCGCGCCCGGCGCGAGCGTCGCATGGACCATCGTGATCGGCGTGTGCGTGATGCCGGGACCCTCGTGGCCGTCCAACTCACCGGCGATGACGCGCAGCAGCGCGCCGCCGTCGGGGGAGGTGAGCAGCTGCACGGACCCGCTGCGGATGTCCTGGTACCTGGGGGCCATCATCTTGTCCTTGGCCGGCAGGTTGACCCACAGCTGGAGCCCGTGGAACAGCCCGCCGGACATCACCAGCTGCTCCGGCGGCGCCTCGATGTGCAGCAGGCCGGAGCCCGCCGTCATCCACTGGGTGTCGCCGTTGGTGATGGTGCCGCCACCACCGTTGGAGTCCTGGTGGTCGAAGATCCCGTCGATGATGTAGGTGACGGTCTCGAAGCCGCGGTGGGGGTGCCAGGGCGTGCCCTTGGGCTCTCCGGGCGCGTACTCCACCTCGCCCATCTGGTCCATCATGATGAACGGGTCGAGATGGCGGTAGTTGATCCCGGCGAACGCGCGGCGCACCGGGAAGCCCTCGCCCTCGAAACCGCTGGGCGCGGTCGTGACGGTGAGCACGGGACGTGCGACGGCGTCGGCGGGTGCGGATACGCGGGGCAGCGTCAACGGGTTCTCGACGGTCACTGCAGGCATGTCGGTACCTCCTCGGGTACGCCCACTTTAGTTGAGCGTTGAACTTCTTGCCACCTCAAACCGAAAGAGCCCGGAGGGCATTCCCTCCGGGCTCTCAGCGACGACGACCGGTCGGCCGTCCGTGTGACAAGGCCGTCCAGCCGCACACAAGGCCGTCTAGCCGTACATGCGACGCATGGCGAAATCGACCATCTGTTCGACGGCTTTCGCGTCGAACACCATCCGGTGGTCGCCCTCCATGTCCAGCACGAAGCCGTAGCCGGTCGGCAGGAGGTCGATCACCTCCGCCCCCGTGATCACGAAGTACTTGGACTCCTTGCCCGCGTACCGGCGCAGCTCCTTGAGGGAGGTGAACATCGGGATCACCGGCTGCTGGGTGTTGTGCAGGGCGAGGAAGCCGGGGTTGTCACCCCGGGGGCAGTAGACCTTCGACGTCGCGAAGATCTGCTGGAAGTCCTCGGCGGACATCTGCCCGGACGTGAAGGCGCGCACCGCGTCCGCGAGCGAGGGCGGGGACGGCTCGGGGTACAGCGGCGGCTGCTGCTGCCCGTAGCCGCCCTGCATCTGCTGCTGCGGCGGGACGTAGCCCTGCTGTGCCCCTACGTTCTGGTCGTAGCCGTACATGCCCCAAAGACTACTGACCTCCCACGAGGGGTGAGTCACAGATGTCCTGATCGGGGTTGCTTCTTATTACCGACGGGTAGCATCATCGTAGCTACTTGTTGGTACGTGAACTGGTGCGAGGAGTCAGTGCCTCGCCGATCTCTCTCTACGGAGCCGTCGCCATGGGGCACTACAAGCCGAATCTCCGGGACATCGAGTTCAACCTCTTCGAGGTGCTCGGCCGCGACAAGGTCTACGGCAGCGGCCCGTTCGCGGAGATGGACACCGACACCGCCAAGAGCGTCCTGGAGGAGCTGACCCGCCTCTCCGAGAACGAGCTGGCCGAGTCCTTCGCCGACGCCGACCGCAACCCGCCGGTCTTCGACCCGGAGACCAACACCGCGCCGGTGCCCGCGTCCTTCAAGAAGAGCTACCAGGCCTTCATGGACTCCGAGTACTGGCGCCTGGGCCTGCCCGAGGAGATCGGCGGCACCACCTCGCCCCGCTCCCTGATCTGGGCCTACGCGGAGCTGATCCTCGGCGCCAACCCGGCCGTGTGGATGTACTCCTCCGGCCCGGCGTTCGCGGGCATCCTCTTCGAGGAGGGCAACGAGGTCCAGAAGCACATCGCCAAGATCGCCGTCGAGAAGCAGTGGGGCTCCACCATGGTGCTCACCGAGCCGGACGCCGGCTCGGACGTGGGCGCCGGCCGCACCAAGGCCGTGCAGCAGGAGGACGGCTCCTGGCACATCGAGGGCGTGAAGCGCTTCATCACCTCCGGTGAGCACGACATGTCGGAGAACATCCTCCACTACGTCCTCGCCCGCCCCGAGGGCGCCGGCCCCGGCACCAAGGGCCTGTCCCTCTTCCTCGTCCCGAAGTACGAGTTCGACTTCGAGACCGGCGAGCTGGGCGAGCGCAACGGCGTCTACGCCACCAACGTCGAGCACAAGATGGGCCTGAAGGCCTCCAACACCTGCGAGATGACCTTCGGCGACCGCCACCCCGCCAAGGGCTGGCTGATCGGCGACAAGCACGACGGCATCCGCCAGATGTTCCGCATCATCGAGTTCGCCCGCATGATGGTCGGCACGAAGGCGATCTCCACCCTCTCCACGGGCTACCTCAACGCCCTGGAGTACGCCAAGGAGCGCGTCCAGGGCCCCGACCTGGCCAACTTCATGGACAAGACGGCCCCCAAGGTCACCATCACGCACCACCCGGACGTCCGCCGCTCCCTCATGACGCAGAAGGCGTACGCCGAGGGCATGCGCGCGCTCGTGATGTACACCGCCTCGGTCCAGGACGAGATCCAGCTCAAGGAGGCGAACGGCGAGGACGCCACCGCCGAGCACGCCCTCAACGACCTCCTCCTGCCGGTCGTCAAGGGCTACGGCTCGGAGAAGGCCTACGAGCAGCTCGCGCAGTCGCTCCAGACCTTCGGCGGCTCCGGGTTCCTCCAGGAGTACCCGATCGAGCAGTACATCCGCGACGCCAAGATCGACACCCTCTACGAGGGCACCACGGCGATCCAGGGCCAGGACTACTTCTTCCGGAAGATCGTCCGCAACCAGGGCGCCGCGCTGAACTCGCTGGCCGAGGACATCAAGAAGTTCCTCGCCCTCGGCACCGGCGGCGAGGAGCTGGCCGGCGCCCGCGAGCACCTCGCCAAGGCCGCCGTCGAGCTGGAGGCCATCGTCGGCCTGATGCTCACCGACCTCGCGGCCACCGAGCAGGACGTCAAGAACATCTACAAGGTGGGTCTCAACACCACCCGCCTCCTCCTGGCCTCCGGTGACGTGATCGTCGGCTACCTGCTCCTCAAGGGCGCCGCGATCGCCGCCGAGAAGCTGCCGACCGCGTCCGCCAAGGACAAGGCGTTCTACACCGGCAAGATCGCGGCGGCGAAGTTCTTCGCGGCCAACGTCCTGCCCGGCCTCACGCTGGCCCGCAAGGTGGCCCAGGGCGTCGAGCTGGACCTGATGGAGCTGGACGAGGCGGCGTTCTAGTCGCCACCCGGTCCGGGAGGCCGGGGCCCGGGACCCGGAAAGCCCGGTCTCCACACTCCCCACACACCCTCACGAGGGCCCGCCCCCGGCAGACGGGGAGCGGGCCCTCGCACGTCGTTAAGGTGAAACCATGAGCGCACCCTCCCGCTTCGACCGCGGCCACACCGACGACCTGATGACCTTCCTGGCGGCGAGCCCGACGCCGTACCACGCCGTGGCCAACGCCGCCGAGCGGCTGGAGAAGGCGGGCTTCCGGCAGGTCGCGGAGACGGACGCCTGGGAGGGGACGACGGGCGGCACGTACGTGCTGCGCGGTGGCGCGATCGTGGCCTGGTACGTCCCCGAGGGCGCCGCGCCGCACACCCCTTTCCGCATCGTCGGCGCGCACACCGACTCCCCCAACCTGCGCGTCAAGCCGCGGCCCGACAGCGGTGCGCACGGCTGGCGCCAGATCGCCGTGGAGATCTACGGCGGGCCGCTGATGAACTCCTGGCTCGACCGCGACCTGGGGCTGGCCGGGCGTCTCACCCTGCGCGACGGCTCGACCCGGCTGGTCGACGTCGACCGTCCGCTGCTCCGCGTCCCCCAGCTCGCCATCCACATGGACCGCAACGTGTCCACGGAGGGCCTCAAGCTCGACAAGCAGCGCCACCTCCAGCCCGTCTGGGGGCTCGGCGACACCGTGCGCGACGGCGAACTCATCGCCTTCCTGGAGGAGGAGGCCGGCCTGGAGCCCGGCACGGTCACCGGCTGGGACCTGATGACCCACTCCGTCGAGCCGCCCGCCTACCTGGGCCGCGACCGGGAGCTGGTGGCCGGTCCCCGCATGGACAACCTGCTGTCCGTGCACGCCGGGACCGCCGCCCTGGCCGCCGTCGCGGCCTCGGGCACCGGCCTCCCGTACATCCCCGTGCTCGCCGCCTTCGACCACGAGGAGAACGGCTCCCAGTCGGACACCGGCGCGGACGGCCCGCTGCTCGGCGGCGTGCTGGAGCGCTCGGTGTTCGCGCGCGGCGGCTCGTACGAGGACCGGGCGCGGGCCTTCGCGGGCACGGTCTGCCTGTCCTCCGACACCGGTCACGCCGTCCACCCCAACTACGCGGAACGGCACGACCCGACGCACCACCCGCGCGTCAACGGCGGCCCCATCCTCAAGGTCAACGTCAACAACCGCTACGCCACGGACGGTTCGGGCCGCGCCGTCTTCGCCGCCGCCTGCGAGAAGGCGGGCGTGCCCTTCCAGACCTTCGTCTCCAACAACTCCATGCCCTGCGGCACGACGATCGGCCCGATCACCGCGGCCCGGCACGGCATCCGCACCGTCGACATCGGCGCGGCCATCCTGTCGATGCACAGCGTCCGGGAGTTGTGCGGCGCCGACGACCCGTACCTGCTGGCGAACGCGCTGGTGGCGTTCCTGGAGGGCTGAGCCCGCGCCGCGCTCCCGGCCGGAACGCCCTTGCGCCGCATGGCCGTTCCGGCCGGGGGTACCCGAACGGAACCGGATCGACCGGAAAAACCCGGAACCGACCGGCTCTACAGGGAGGCAACACTCATGGGCCTCGGCGGGTGCATCATCCTCATCGCCGTGGGAGCCATCCTCACGTTCGCGACCGACTGGGACATGCAGGGCGTCAACCTCGACCTGGTCGGTGTCATCTTCATGATCGTCGGCTTGATCGGTGTCGCGACGTTCAGCAGCATCGCCCGGCGCCGGCGCGTCGTGATGCCACCGACGACCCCGGTCGTCGAGGAACGGCCCCACCACCACACCCGGGACGGGTACAGCGACGGCTACGGCGCCTGAGCGCCGCCGCGGGACGGGGGCGACATCCTCACCGCCGCGGGCAGCGCGGCGGCGCTCGGCCTCGGGCTGCACATCTGGCGCAAGGACCACGGCGCCGAGATCGCCAACGCCGTCTCCCGGCGGCTGGTGTTCGCCGCGCACCGGGAGGGCGGACAGCGGCAGTTCGTGGAGCGGCCGGTGCCCCACGTGCCCGACGAGTCGCTCGCGCCCCTGCTGGAGTGGGCACAGGAGCGGCTGGACGAGCCACTGACCGTGACGGACCTGGCGGAGCGCGCGGCGGTGTCACCGGCGACCCTGCACCGGCGGTTCCGGGCACAGCTGGGGACGACGCCGCTCGCCTGGCTGACGGCCGAGCGCGTGACCCTCGCGCGACGGCTGATGGAGCGCGGGGAGGAGCGGCTGGACGTGGTGGCGGCGCGCAGCGGGCTGGGGACCGCGGCGAACCTCCGGGCGCGCCTGCGGCGCGAGACCGGGCTCAGCCCGTCGGCCTACCGGCGGCGTTTCGGTCCGGGCGCGGGGGAAGCGATCACGTCATGAGATTCCTCGTGTACGACCGGCTCCTCGGCTTCGGCGACGACTACTGGATCGAGGACGAGCACGGCGACAAGGTCTTTCTCGTCGACGGCAAGGCGCTGCGGCTGCGGGACACCTGGGAGCTGAAGGACGCCCGGGGGCGCGTGCTCATCACCATCCGGCAGAAGATGCTCGCCCTGCGGGACACGATGGTCATCGAGCGGGGCGACGAGCCGTTGGCACGGATCAGGCGCAAGCGGCTGTCCCTGCTGCGCCACCACTACCGGGTGTCCCTGGCCGACGCCGACGGCACCGAGCTGGACGTCAGCGGGAAGATCCTGGACCGGGAGTTCGTCGTCGAGTACGAGGGTGAGCCGCTGGCCGTCGTCTCCCGGCGGTGGCTGACCCCGCGGGACACCTACGGCGTGGACGTCGTCCGGGACGACGCGGACCCGGCGCTGCTGATCGCACTGACGGTGTGCGTGCTCCACCTGGCGGAGAAGGAGCGGGAGAAGGGGGCTGGGGACGGCTGGGGACGGCCTGAGGACCGCTGGGGACGGCCTGAGGACGGCTGAGGACCCGCTCTGACCCGGCGCCCTCAGCGCCGCGGCGTCTCGAGCCCCAGCACCCGGTCCTTCAGGGCCGGGAACTGCTCGCGGGTCCGCGCCACCTGCCCCGGGTCGAACTCCACCGTGAGGACCTCCTCGTCCGCGCCTGCCTCCGCCAGCACCTCGCCCCAGGGATCGACCACGATCGAGTGACCGGCCTGCGGAACCCCGGCGTGCGTCCCGGCCGTTCCACACGCGAGGACGAACGCCTGGTTCTCCACCGCCCGTGCCCGCGCCAGGAGCGTCCAGTGGGCCCGGCGGCGCTCCGGCCAGCCCGCCGGGACGACGAGGGTCTCGGCGCCGGCGTCGACGAGGGAGCGGAAGAGCTCGGGGAAACGGAGGTCGTAGCAGGTCGCCACACCCAGGGTCGTCGCGGGCAGACGGACCGTCACCAGCTCGCCGCCCGCGCCCATCAGCACGGCCTCGCCCCGGTCGAAACCGAAGCGGTGGATCTTGCGGTAGGCGGCGGCCAGACCACCGGAGGGAGAGAAGAGGAGGGAGGTGTTGTAGAGCGTCCCGTCCGGGTCCCGTTCCGGGATCGAGCCCGCGTGCAGCCACACGCCCGCGTCGCCCGCCGCCTTCGCCATCGCCTCGTACGTCGGGCCTTCCAGCGGCTCGGCCTCGTCGCCGAACGCCTCGAAGGCGAAGGCACCCGTGGTCCACAGCTCCGGCAGCACGACGAGGTCGGCGCCCGCCTGGGCCCGGACCAGTGACGCCGCTCGCAGGCGGCGCGCTTCGGTCGTTTCGCCCTCATCCACGGCGATTTGGAGCAAAGAGGCGCGCACAGTACCACCGTCCTGCCATTCGGGCCGTCCCCAAGGGTGTCCACACGGCCTACGATCGTCACACGAAAGCACTGCCGGGGTGCCGCACAGCAGCGTAACTTAGCGTCTCGACAAGCCCACTGACCGCCGCCACCTCCCGCAGGCACCGCCGCCGAAACAACCGCCCGTGTACCGACCGCCGAGGGGTCCCGTTCCGTGAGTCTGCATCCCACCCTCCAGCCCTACGCCGACGCCTGGACTCACTCCATCGAGGCGATATCCGAGCTGGTCCAGCCGCTTGTGGAGGCAGAGTGGAACCGCCGCACCCCCTGCCCGGGCTGGTCGGTGCGCGACGTCGTCTCCCACGTTCTGGGCCTGGACTCCGAGATGCTCGGCGACCCGCGCCCCATCCACACGCTCCCGCGCGACCTCTTCCACGTCACCAACGACCACCAGCGCTACATGGAGATGCAGGTCGACGTCCGCCGCCACCACACGGCGCCGGAGATGACGTCCGAGCTGGAGTACATGATCATCCGCCGCAACCGCCAGCTGCGGAACGAGTCCCGGGACCCGGGCACGAAGGTGCGCGGCCCGCTCGGCACCGAGCTGACCCTGGAGGAGGCCATGCGCCGGCACGCCTTCGACGTGTGGGCGCACGAGCAGGACCTGCGTACGGCCCTCGGCCGCCCCGGCAACCTCGACTCCCCCGGTGCCCATGTCGCCCGTGACGTGCTCCTCGCCGAGCTGCCGGGTGTCGTCGCCGATCGCGCGGACGCGCCGCGCAGCTCGGCCGTCGTCTTCGACGTCCACGGCCCGGTCGAGTTCCTGCGCACCATCCGCGTCGACATCCAGGGCCGCGGCTCCCTGGAGACGGCGCCCGCCCTCGGCCCCGCCGCCACCCTCACCCTCGACTGGGAGACGTACGTCCGCCTGGCCTGCGGCCGTGTGACCCCGCAGGCGGCGGCGGACCGCGTCAAGACGGAGGGCGACCCGGACCTGGCGGAGGCGATCCTGCGGAACTTCGCGGTCACCAAGTAGCGCCGGGGAGCGCGACCCGCCCGTCCGGCCCCTGCGGACGAGGCCCGTTCCGGCCGAGGCCCGGGCCCGGGTGCGGCAGCCCCCGGCCGGGCCCGCCCCCGCGCCGGGTGCCTACGCGGGCACGTGCACCGTCTCGACCCGGCTCGCGACCAACCGCTCCCGCTCCCGCCGGGCCGCCCGCTTGCGCAACCGGAGGATCTGCGTCACCCCGAGCACCTGCAGCACGAACACCGCCGAGAAGGCCACCCCGTAGTCGTCCCCGGTCGCGTCCAGCAGCACACCGATGGCGAACAGCGTGGTCATCGAGGCGACGAAACCACCCATGTTCGTGATCCCGGACGCCGTCCCCTGCCGCTCCGGCGGATTCGCCGGCCGCGCGAAGTCGAAGCCGATCATCGACGCCGGCCCGCACGCGCCGAGCACCGCGCACAGCACGACCAGCAGCCACATCGGCGCCCGGTCGGCGGGGTAGGCGAGCGTCGCCGCCCACAGGGCCGCCGTCGCGCCCACCGTGCCGAGCGCCAGCGGCAGCCGCGCCGCGTGGTGCCGGGCGATGATCTGGCCGTAGACCAGGCCGACCGCCATGTTGGACAGCACGACGAGGGTGAGCAGCCCGCCGGCCGTGCCCCGGGACAGCCCCTGCGCCTCCACCAGGAACGGCAGCCCCCACAGCAGCAGGAACACCATCGCCGGGAACTGGGTGGTGAAGTGCACCCACAGTCCCAGCCGCGTCCCCGGCTCCCGCCAGGAGGTGGCGATCTGCCGCCGTACGTACGCGACTCCCTGGTGCGGCGGCGGCTCCGGCGCGTACCCCTCGGGGTGGTCCTTCAGGAACAGCAGCAGCAGGACCAGGACGACCACACCCGCCAGCGCGCTGCCCGCGAACGCCGCCGTCCAGCCGACGCCGTGCAGCAGCCGGGCCAGGACAAGGGTGGAGACCAGGTTGCCCGCCATGCCGACCAGCCCGGCGAGCTGGGCGACCATCGGCCCGCGCCGGGCCGGGAACCAGCGGGTGCCGAGCCGCAGCACGCTGATGAACGTCATCGCGTCACCGCAGCCGAGCAGCGCCCGCGAGGCGAGCGCCATGCCGTACGACGGCGAGAAGGCGAAGCCGAGCTGCCCCACCGTGAACAGGACGACACCGATCCCCAGCACCTTCTTCGTGCCGAGCCGGTCGACCAGCAGGCCGACGGGTATCTGCATGCCGGCGTAGACCAGCAGCTGGAGGATGGAGAAGGTGGACAGGGCCGAGGCACCCACGTGGAAGCGGTCGGCGGCGTCGAGGCCGGCCACCCCCAGGGACGTGCGGAAGATGACGGCGACGAAGTAGACGGCGACGCCGATGCTCCAGACGGCTATCGCGCGCCGGCCGCCCGGAGGATCACCGGGCAGGGCGCTCTTCTCCGGCTCGGCCGGACTCATCGGACCTCCCCCCGGGCCAGGTTCGAGAACCAGCCCACGTGCCGGTGGACCACACCGACGGCCGCCTCCGCGTCCCCGGAGCGCAGTGCGTCCAGGATCTCCTCGTGCTCGGCGAGGGTCTTGGCGATCCGGTCGGGGTGGGAGTGCATCACGGCGACGCCCATGCGCAGTTGGCGGTCGCGGAGCTGGTCGTAGAGGCGGGAGAGGATCTCGTTGCCGCCGCTGCGGACGATCTCGGCGTGGAAGCAGCGGTCGGTGACGGAGGCGGCGACGAAGTCGCCGGCGGCGGCCTGCTCCTTCTGCCGCGCGAGCAGTTCCGCGAGCCGTGTCACGAGGGCGGGCGGGGCGGGTACGGCCTTGCGCGCCGCGTGCTCCTCGACCAGCAGCCGGGTCTCCACCACGTCCGCGATCTCCTGCGCGGAGACGGGCAGGACCAGCGCGCCCTTCTTCGGGTAGAGCCGGATCAGGCCCTC
This sequence comes from Streptomyces sp. AC627_RSS907, assembly GCF_019049165.1. NCBI lineage: Bacteria > Bacillati > Actinomycetota > Actinomycetes > Kitasatosporales > Streptomycetaceae > Streptomyces > Streptomyces sp. AC627_RSS907. Next base: position 33,119 of record NZ_JAGMUE010000013.1, on the reverse strand, counting down.
GGCCTCCAGCCGGAGCAGCGCCTCGCGCACCGGCGTGCGCGACACGCCCACCGCTTCGGCGAGTTCGCCCTCCGTGAGCAGCGTCCCGCCCTCGTAACGGCGCTCCAGGACGCCCTGCTTGACGTGGGTGTAGACGCGGTTCGCCGCGGGGGGTTGCTTCACTGCCGTGCTCATGCCCACAGGATAGATACAACAGGGACACAAGACGGGCCTGGTCCATGATGCGGACGCACGGCCACTCGTCAGGGGGATCCGGCACCCCGCCCCGACCGCCGTGCAACCATCCGTGCTATTCACGTGTCGCACACACGCGGCCCACACCGCACGGACCTCAACTGGGCCGCGCCTCAGGGGAACTCTTCACCATCGGGGAATTTGACTTGATAAACAGCATTCAGGGCATCCGCCTTCGCAGAGCCGTCGCCGTCACCCTGACCAGCGGTGCCGTACTCGCGACCGGAGCCCTCGCCACCGCGCCCGCGCAGGCCGCCGCGCCCGCGCGGTCCGCCGCGTCCGCGCAGCCCGCCGCCTCCTTGAAGGCCGTCGCCGCGCCGTCGATCGTCGCCAAGGGCGGCTTCCTGATGAACGACGCGAACGGCGCCTCGCTCTACACCAAGGCCGCGGACACCAGGCGCTCCACCGGCTCCACGACCAAGATCATGACCGCCAAGGTCGTGCTCTCGCAGCCGAAGCTGAACCTGGACGCCAAGGTCACGATCCAGATGGCGTACAGCGACTACATCGTGTCGAAGAACGCCTCGTCCGCCCGTCTGATCGTCGGCGACAAGGTGACGGTCCGGCAGTTGCTGTACGGGCTGATGCTGCCGTCCGGCTGCGACGCCGCGTACGCGCTGGCCGACAAGTTCGGCACCGGCAAGACGCGGGCGGCCCGGGTGCAGTCGTTCATCGGCAAGATGAACTCCACCGCCAAGAGCCTCGGCCTGAAGAACACGCACTTCGACTCGTTCGACGGCATCGGCAGCGGCAAGAACTACTCCACACCGCGCGACCTGACGAAACTCGCCAGCAGCGCGATGAAGAACTCCACCTTCCGCACGATCGTCAAGACCAAGAAGTACACGGCGAAGACGACGACCAAGACGGGCGGCACCCGCACGATGGCGCCCTGGACCAACACCAACACGCTGCTCGGCACGTACAGCGGCGCGATCGGTGTGAAGACCGGGTCGGGTCCGGAGGCCAAGTACTGCCTGGTCTTCGCCGCCACGCGCAAGGGCAAGACCGTCATCGGCACCGTGCTGACCTCCTCGTCGTCGTCCCAGCGCGCCACGGACGCCACGAAGCTCATGAACTACGGCTTCGCCAGGCTGGGCTGACGCCCCGCCGCGAGCGACGGAGCCGCGCGTCCCCGGGGCGGGTCGCGCGGCTCCGTCTCCCGTGACTAGGCCCAGGTGAGCAGGCGCTTGGGCTGCTCCAGAACGGCCGCCACGTCGGCGAGGACCTTGGAGCCCAGTTCCCCGTCGACCAGGCGGTGGTCGAAGCTCAGCGCCAGGGTGGTCACCTGACGCGGTTTCACCTTGCCCTTGTGCACCCAAGGCTGGAGCTTGATCGCCCCGACCGCGAGGATCGCGGACTCGCCCGGGTTGAGGATCGGCGTGCCGGTGTCGACGCCGAAGACGCCGACGTTGGTGATGGTCACCGTGCCGCCCTGCATGGCGGCCGGGGAGGTCCTGCCCTCCCGGGCCGTCGACACCAGCTCGCCCAGGGACCGGGCCAGCTCCGGCAGCGTCTTGGCGTGCGCTTCCTTGATGTTCGGGACGATCAGGCCGCGCGGGGTCGCCGCCGCGATGCCCAGGTTCACGTAGTGCTTGACCACGATCTCCTGGTTCGCCTCGTCCCAGGACGCGTTGATGTCCGGGTTGCGCTTGATCGCGACCAGCAGGGCCTTGGCGATCAGCAGGAGCGGATTCACCCGCAGACCCGTGAACTCCTTGTCCTGCTTGAGCTCCTCGACCAGCTTCATCGTGCGCGTCACGTCGACCGTCACGAACTCGGTGACGTGCGGCGCCGTGAACGCCGAGCCGACCATCGCCGCCGCGGTCGCCTTGCGGACGCCCTTGACGGGGACGCGGGTCTCCCGCGCCGTGTCGTACGACGCCACCGCCGGTGCCGGGACGGGGGCGGCGGGGGCTACCGGGGCCGGGGCCGCCGTCGCCTCCTGGGGTGCCGGGGCCTGCGCGGACGCCACCGCCGCGTGCACGTCCTCGCGCGTGATGACGCCGTCCGGGCCGGTCGGGGTGACCGTGGCCAGGTCGACACCGAGGTCCTTGGCCAGCTTGCGCACCGGGGGCTTGGCCAACGGCCGGTCCCGGAGGGCCGCCGGGCCGGTGCCGTGGCCGTTCATCTCCGCCTGGATCGCGGCCGAGGCGGCCGACGCCTCCGCGGCCGGGCCCTGCGGTGCCGGGCTCTGCGGGCCCTTGCGGGGGCGGCGGCGGGTCGAGGAGGTGGCCACGCCGTAGCCGACCAGGACCGGCTGGCGGCCCTCCGGCTTCGGCTCCTGCGCATCGGCCGAGGCAGGGGCCGGGGCAGGGGCCGCAGCCGCCGTGCCCGACGTGTCCCCGGCGGGCGCCTGCCCGGATCCCCCCGCGGACTCCTCCGCCGCGTCACCGACGGCCACCGCGATGATCGACGTCCCCACGTCGACCGTGGTGCCCTCGGGGAAGTGCAGCTCGCGGACCACTCCGTCGTAGGGGATGGGCAGTTCGACGGCGGCCTTCGCCGTCTCCACCTCGCACACCACCTGGCCGTCGGTCACCGTGTCGCCGGGCTGGACGTACCACTTGAGGATCTCGGCCTCGGTGAGTCCCTCGCCCACGTCGGGCATCTTGAACTCGCGTACGGATCCTTCGGTCATCGTCGTCACGACCCTCTCCTCAGTACGCCAGCGAGCGGTCGACGGCATCCAGCACCCGGTCCAGGTCGGGCAGGTACTCCTCCTCCAGGCGGGCCGGCGGGTACGGGGCGTGATATCCGCCGACCCTCAGCACCGGAGCCTCCAGGTGGTAGAAGCAGCGCTCGGTGATCCGGGCGGCGATCTCCGCGCCCGAGCCCAGGAAGACCGGCGCCTCGTGGACCACGATCAGCCGGCGGGTCTTCTCCACCGAGGCCTGGATCGTGTCGAAGTCGACCGGCGAGATCGAGCGCAGGTCCACGACCTCCAGGGAGCGGCCCTCCTCCGCCGCCGCGTCGGCGACCTCCTGGCAGAGCTTCACCATCGGGCCGTAGGCGGCGAGCGTGAGGTCGGTGCCCTCGCGCACCACGCGCGCGGTGTGCAGCGGGCCCGGGATGGCCTCGCTGTCGACCTCGCCCTTGTCCCAATACCGCCGCTTGGGCTCGAAGTAGATCACCGGGTCGTCGCTCTGGATGGCCTGCTGCATCATCCAGTACGCGTCCGCCGCATTCGACGGGGAGACCACCTTCAGGCCCGCCACGTGCGCGAACAGCGCCTCCGGGGACTCGGAGTGGTGCTCGACCGCGCCGATGCCGCCGCCGTAGGGAATGCGGATGACGACCGGCATCTTGACCTTGCCCAGCGAGCGGGCGTGCATCTTCGCCAGCTGGGTGACGATCTGGTCGTAGGCCGGGAAGACGAAGCCGTCGAACTGGATCTCCACCACCGGGCGGTAGCCACGCAGGGCCAGGCCGATGGCGGTGCCGACGATGCCGGACTCGGCCAGCGGGGTGTCGATGACCCGGTCCTCGCCGAAGTCCTTCTGCAGACCGTCGGTCACCCGGAAGACGCCGCCGAGCTTGCCGACGTCCTCGCCCATGATCAGGACCTTGGGATCCGAGTCCAGCGCGCGGCGCAGCGACTCGTTGATCGCCTTGGCCAACGCCATCTTTTCCGTCGCCATGTCAGACCCCCTCGACCTCTGCGAACGACGCCTGGTAGGCGGCGAACTGGGCGCGCTCCTCGTCGACGAGCGCATGCCCGTCCGCGTACACGTTCTCGAAGATGGCGAACCGGTCCGGGTCCGGCATGGCACGGACCACTTCGCGCACTCGTCTGCCCAACGCCTCGCTCTCCTCCTCCAGTTCCCCGAAGAATCCCTCGTCCGCGTGGTTTGCGGACTCCAGGTAGCGACGAAGACGCAGGATCGGGTCCTTCGCCTCCCAGGCGACGCGCTCGTCGTCGTGCCGGTAGCGGGAAGGGTCGTCGGAGGTGGTGTGGGCGCCCATGCGGTAGGTGTACGCCTCGATCAGCGCCGGTCCCTCACCCCGCCGCGCCCGCTCCAGGGCCCAGCGGGTGACCGCGAGGCAGGCCAGCGCGTCGTTGCCGTCGACGCGGACGCCGGGGAAGCCGAAGCCCTGGGCGCGCTGGTAGAGCGGCACGCGGGTCTGCTTCTCGTTGGACTCGGAGATCGCCCACTGGTTGTTCTGGCAGAAGAACACCACGGGGGCGTTGTACACGGCGGCGAAGTTGAACGCCTCGTTCACGTCGCCCTGGCTGGAGGCGCCGTCACCGAAGTAGGCGATCACGGCGGAGTCCGCGCCGTCCTTGGCGATGCCCATCGCGTACCCCGTGGCGTGCAGCGCCTGGGAGCCGATGACGATGGTGTACAGGTGGAAGTTGTTGCTGTTGGGGTCCCAGCCGCCGTTGTTCACGCCGCGGAACATGCCGAGCAGGTTGGTCGGGTCCACCCCGCGGCACCAGGCGACGCCGTGCTCGCGGTAGGTCGGGAAGACGTAGTCGTCCTCGCGGGTGGCCCGGCCGGAGCCGATCTGGGCGGCCTCCTGGCCCAGCAGTGAGGCCCACAGGCCGAGCTCGCCCTGGCGCTGCAGGGCGGTGGCCTCGGCGTCGAAGCGCCGGGTGAGCACCATGTCGCGGTACAGGCCGCGCAGCTCGTCGGGGGTGATGCCGGCGACGAACTCCGCGTACTCGGCGTACGCGGCGTTCTCGACGCGCTCGCCCTCCGGCGTCAGCAGCTGCACCAGCTCCGTCTCGGAGCCCTTCTTGGCAGCGGCGGTACGGGTGGTGCGCCTCGGGCCGGTGCCGGTACCGCCACCGGTGCTCCCGGCCTTCCTGGTGCCGGTGGTGCCGGCCGCCTTGCTTCCGGCGCTGCGGCGCGGCTTGCGCGCGGCGGTGCTCTCGGTCACGTGTGCTCCTCCGTCGGTCCGGCCCCCGGGTTCGCCGGAAGCCAGTGCGGCTCACCTGCGGCCCGAGGGACGCACAGGGTGGGTGCGCCGCGATCGGGAACAGGCGTGACAGGTGCCCCGGCGAGCGCCCTGCGAACAGCACGTTACCCAGTGCTCCACATTTCTGTGAAACCCCTCCTGACCTGCGTGTTTACTCGGATTTCCAAGTAAATCGGCAAAGTCGGGAACATCTCCTGGTCACAGCCTCGCAGGGGGCCGGAACAACGGCACGTTATCCCGGCCACCCCGGGCACGGGAAGAGCCGGTGTGTGACACTGAGCGCGTGCGCGAAGACGGACATATCCGGGTGTTCCTCCTCGACGACCACGAGGTCGTCCGCCGGGGTGTGCACGATCTGCTGTCGGGCGAGCCCGACATCGAGGTGGTGGGCGAGGCCGGCACGGTGGCCGACGCGCTGGCCCGCATCCCGGCCACCCGTCCGGACGTCGCGGTCCTGGACGTCCGGCTCCCGGACGGCAGCGGTGTGGAGGTGTGCCGCGAGATCCGCTCCCGGGACGAGTCCGTACGGTGCCTGATGCTGACCTCCTTCGCCGACGACGAGGCCCTCTTCGACGCGATCATGGCGGGCGCCTCCGGCTACGTCCTCAAGGACATCCGGGGCGCCGAGCTGCTGAACGCCGTACGGGACGTGGCCGGCGGGCGGTCCCTGCTCGATCCGGCGGCCACCGCGCGCGTGCTGGAGCGGCTGCGCGGCGGCGGGACGGGGGCCGACGACCGGCTCGCCCGGCTCACCGGGCAGGAGCGCCGGATCCTGGAGCTGATCGGCGAGGGGCTGACCAACCGCGCGATCGGCGAACGGCTGCACCTGGCGGAGAAAACGATCAAGAACTACGTGTCGAGCCTGCTGTCCAAACTCGGAATGCAGCGGCGTTCCCAGGCGGCCGCTTACGTGGCCCGCATGCAGGCGGAGAACCGCTGAGCACGCCCTGTCCGGGACCTACGTCCCCACAGGGCGGGGCGGGCGCGGCACCTCGTGGCCGACGGCCGGGTCCTGCTGAGGATGCCCGCGCGCTGCGGGTTCCACCGGGGGTGCGCCGGGAGCGTCGTCGCGTACGGCTCCGACAACCTGGGCTCCGCCGGGCCGGGGGAGAGCCTGTGGACCGTGCAGGTCGTGGGCCGGGTGCGAGGTCCACGCGCCGAGCGCCGCCGAGCTCGAACGGTTCGGCCCCGCGCCGCGCCTGGTGGACGGCGAGCCGTTCGAGCCCGTCTACCTGCGCGTCGAGCCGCGGTTCGGCACCGTGCACGTCACGGACGGCGCCGCCGGCCCCCTGTGACGTCCCCGAACGCCACGCGCGTGGAGCCCGTTCAAACGCCACGCGCGCGTGGAGCCCGTTTCCGGGTCGCACGCGCGCGTGGTGAGGTGTGCGGATCAGCCCGCGGTGCCCGCGTCGGTGCCCGGTTCGCCGGTCTGGCCGCCGTCGGTACCGCCCGTCGGCTCGCCACCCGGGTCGCCGGTCTGGCCGCCGTCGGTACCGCCCGTCGGCTCGCCCGTCGGCTCGCCCGTCGGGTCTCCGGTCGGGTCACCGGTCGGGTCGCCCGTCGGGTCGCCCGTCGGCTGCTCCGTCATGGTCTGCGACGGCGTGTACGACGGCGTGTTCGGCCGCGTCCAGTCCCCGCCGCCCGAGCCTCCACTCCCGCCGTTGTTCTCCTCCGTGCCCGGGTCGGTCGTCTCCTGAGTCGCCTCGTCGCTGGGCGAGGAGCTGGGCGAGGAGCTGGGGGAGGAGCTGCTGGTGCTCTGCGAGGTGGTGGGCGACGGGTTCTTCTCCTTCTCGCCGCCCCCGTCCCTGTTGAGGGCCAGCGCGACACCCGCGGTGATGGCGATCACCGCGAGGACGGCCAGGATCCACAGCTTGCCCCGGCCGCTGCCCCTGTTGCCGCCGCCCTCGAAGCCGCCGTCGTCGCCCCCGCGGTAGCTGTTCGGCAGGATCGGCTGCGGGATCTGCTGGGTGCCGGACGTGCCGTACTCCGACTGCGGCAGCACCGTCGTGCCCGCCATCCCGGCCGCCGGGGTGTGCCGGCCGTCGTGCGCGGCGACCGGGCCGGTGTTCCAGGTGCCGGTGTGGCTGCCCTGCTCGTACAGCATCTGCAGCCCGTACTGCACCAGGCCGCGCATCTCCTCGGCGGTCTGGAAGCGGTCGTCGGGCTCCTTGGCCAGCGAGCGCATGACGAGGCCGTCCAGTTCCGGCGGGACCGCGTCCGAGACCTCGGACGGGGGCGTCGGGATGTCCTGGACGTGCTGGTAGACCACGGACAGCGGGGTCTCGCCGGTGAACGGCGGACGCAGCGCGAGCAGTTCGTAGAGCAGGCAGCCCGTCGCGTACAGGTCGGAGCGGTGGTCGACGGCCTTGCCGAGGGCCTGCTCCGGGGACAGGTACTGCGGGGTGCCCATGACCATGCCGGTCTGCGTCATCGTCGTGGACGCGCCGTGCAGGGCGCGGGCGATGCCGAAGTCCATCACCTTCACCGCGCCGTTGTGCGTGATGATGACGTTGGCCGGTTTGATGTCGCGGTGCACGATGCCGTGCTGGTGCGAGTAGGCGAGCGCCTCCAGGACACCGGAGACGATGATCAGGGCCTGCTCGGGGCCCGGTGCCTCCGCGTTGAGGAGGAGGTCGCGGATGGTGCGGCCCTCGACGATCTCCATCACGATGTACGGCACGGACTGACCGCCGACGAAGTCCTCGCCGGAGTCGTACACGGCCACGATGGCATGGTGGTTGAGGCCGGCCACCGACTGCGCCTCGCGCGTGAAGCGGGCCTTGGAGACCGGGTCCTCGGCGAGATCGGCACGCAGCAGTTTGACCGCCACGGTGCGTCCGAGACGGACGTCCTCGGCGGCGAACACCTCGGCCATGCCGCCCCGTCCGAGCCTGCGGGTCAGGCGGTACCGGCCGTCACCGACCAGCCCGCCGTTCCCCCAGGTCTCCGGCGCGTCAGACATACCGCCGCCAGTCGCCTCGGGTTCGGACGGGCCCTGGGCGCGCTGCTGCTGTGCCATCAGTCCTCGCCGTCGTTTCTGCCCGCGGTGCGCGCGGTGTTGTTACGGTCTCCGTCGGCCACGCTACAGCCTTCGCGGGGGCCTCCGGTCCGAGATGAGCGCCGGGACCGGCAGGGGACGGACCGGTCATGAAACCCTGGTTCCGTACTGTCGTGCAAATTCCGTGTGCCGGTCGTAGGCCCCCTGTAACGCTTCCGCGACGCTTCCTTCGCGTACGGTCACGGAACGGGCACCGCGCTTGACGTGTCAGTGCCCTGGGGCAGACTTGGCCGGGAATAGCACTTTCGATCACGAGCGCGCGTGCCGCTGCCGACCGGCGCCGACGCCGATGGGGGACGCAGAGACATGAGCCAGGACGCCGGACAGGGCCGGTACGCGGGGCGCGCGCTCGCCGGCGGCCGCTACCAGCTGCGCGACTTGCTCGGCGAGGGCGGCATGGCCTCGGTGCACCTGGCGTACGACTCGGTGCTGGACCGACAGGTCGCCATCAAGACACTGCACACCGAGCTGGGCAGGGAACAGGCCTTCCGCGAGCGCTTCCGCCGCGAGGCCCAGGCGGTGGCCAAGCTCACGCACACCAACATCGTCTCGGTCTTCGACACCGGCGAGGACGATCTGGGCGGCGCGACGATGCCGTACATCGTCATGGAGTACGTCGAGGGACGGCCGCTCGGCTCGGTGCTCGACGAGGACGTCCGGCAGCAGGGCGCGATGCCCGCCGACAAGGCGCTGAGGATCACCGCGGACGTACTGGCGGCCCTGGAGATCAGCCACGAGATGGGCCTGGTCCACCGGGACATCAAGCCGGGCAACGTGATGATGACCAAGCGCGGCGTGGTCAAGGTGATGGACTTCGGCATCGCCCGCGCCATGCAGTCCGGCGTGACGTCGATGACGCAGACCGGCATGGTCGTCGGCACCCCCCAGTACCTCTCGCCGGAGCAGGCCCTGGGGCGCGGCGTGGACGCCCGCTCCGACCTGTACTCGGTCGGCATCATGCTCTTCCAGCTGGTCACCGGTCGGCTGCCGTTCGACGCGGACTCGCCGCTGGCCATCGCGTACGCGCACGTGCAGGAGGAGCCGGTCGCCCCGTCGAGCGTCAACCGCTCCCTGCCGCCGGCCGTGGACGCGCTGGTGGCCCGCGCGCTGAAGAAGAACCCGAACGAGCGCTTCCCCAGCGCCGAGGCCATGCGCGACGAGTGCCTGCGCGTGGCGGCCTCCTTCCACGCCGCCCCGCCGAGCATCGTGCCCGGCGCGAGCACGCCGAGCGGCGCGGGCGTCGGCTCCGCGGTGTTCCCGCCGGTCGACCAGACCACCCCGGCGCCCACGGGCCCGGTCCAGACGCCCTACCAGCCGACGCCGGCCCCGAACCCGTACGGCGCCCCCGCGCCCGCCGCGCCCTCCCCCGCGTACGGCTACCCCCACCAGGGCGGCTACCAGACGCCGGCCGGGTACCCCCCGCAGAACCCGTCGACCCCGCCGCCGTACAACCTCGCGCCGACGGCCCCCGCGTCCGGTTCCGCGGGCGGCGGCAGGTCCAACAAGCTGCTGATCATCGGCTCCGTCGTGGTCGCCGTCCTGGTGGTCGGCGGCCTGATCGGCGCGCTGTCGATGAACGACGGCGGTGACGACGAGGCCAAGGGCGGGGACAGCACCGCGTCGGCGTCCAAGGCGGCGGGCTACCGCGGACCGGACACGACGAAGACGATCGAGAAGGACGAGTGCACCGAGCCGCGGGAGGCGTACAACGACCCCGAGAAGATCGAGGTGCCGGACTTCACGTTCAAGTACATCGGCTCGGTCAAGGAGTGCTTCAACGCCGCCGGCTGGACGATGAAGGTCGTCCCCGTCGACGAGAACACCTACGGCGAGGGCTCGGTCCGGGAACAGTTCCCCGCGCCCGGTACGGACGTCGACCCGGCGGACATGCCGCAGATCCAGCTCAAGGTCTCGACGGGCAACCCGCCCTCCTCCTGACCCGCGCGTCGTGACGCCGAGGGCCCGGCAGCCGGTGCTGCCGGGCCCTCGGCGGTGTCGGAGGTGGAGGGGCGTCCCGCCCCACGGGTGAGAGGGTCGTCCCTACAGGTAGGGGCCGCCGGTGCGGGGACCCGCGTGCGGCTCCTCGCCGTCCTGGCCGACGCCCGGAGGCAGGGCTCGGCGCATCTGCTCCAGCTGCGCCCGCGCGGCCATCTGCTGGGCGAACAGCGTGGTCTGGATGCCGTGGAACAGGCCCTCCAGCCAGCCGACCAGCTGGGCCTGGGCGATCCGCAGTTCGGCGTCGGTCGGGGTCACGTCGTCCGTGAAGGGCAGGGAGAGCCGCTCCAGCTCCTCGACCAGCTCCGGGGCCAGTCCGTCCTCCAGCTCCTTCACCGAGCTGGCGTGGATCTCCTTGAGCCGGGCCCGGCTCGCCTCGTCCAGGGGCGCGACGCGCACCTCCTCCAGCAGCTGCTTGATCATGCTGCCGATCCGCATGACCTTGGCAGGCTGCTCCACCTGCTCGGTCACCGGGGTTTCGCGGGAGTCGTCGTCTCCTCCGCCGCCGCTGAGCGCCATTCCGTCCTGGCCGACGACCAGGATCTGGGGGTTCTCCGGCGACCTGTCGTTCCTCGGCATCTCCATGGCGCCCATTCTCTCGCACCGGTGGGTGCCCTCAGGGCGGTGCCCCCGGAGAAGGACGTCACCACCACCCCCAGGGGAGTCCGAAATGCCGGACTCGCTGGTGGGTGTGAGGATTGTTCCGTCGATTGCGGCGATTGATCATCACCGGGAGGGGGGTCACGGACGTGACTCCATGGCTGCGCACACTGCGAGTGACGGGACTGGTGGCAGTGGTGGGCGCGGGGGCGCTGGTGACACCGTGCGCGGTGGGGCCGGCGCACGGTGCGGGGTTCTCGTCGGGTGGGGCCGTGGTGTCCCCCCCGTCTCCGGGACCGGCCGCGACGTCGGGCCGGGGAAAGGCCACCGACCCGGGAGGCCCCGCGGGGCCCGACGGCCACGACGGGCCCGATGACCACGATCGGCCCCCGACGCACGACGGCCACGACAGTCACAGCGGTCACGTGGGCCCGGACGCCGTCCCCACCGCCCGGCCCACGGCGGACGCCGGTCCGGCCCGGCGGCCGACGTCCGCACCGGCGCGCGGCTCCGCGGCGCCCACGCCGCCCGCCCCCTCGTCGCCCGTCCCTTCGTCACCGCCCCCCTCGGTGACCGGGCCCAGCGCGGCGGGCCCGGGGCACTTCCGGCCGGGGAGCAGGCCGGGCGGGCGGTGGCAGTGGCCCGGACGCCCCGCGGCCCGCGAGCGGCACGGGCACGGCCCGGCCGAGCTCACCGGCGAGGCGGTGATCGGTGGCGGCGGCGCGCACCTCCTGGACGGAGGCGCGCACCTCCTGGGCGGAACGGACGCCGCCGTACCCCTCGAGGAGCCCGCCCCGGTGACCTCCGCGCCCCCGCCCGGGAACCGGCCACAGGTCGGCACCCGCGCCGGGGAGTCCACCGAGCCACTGCTGCGGGTGCTGCCGCTCGGCGGCGGACTGGTCCTCATCGGTCTCGGACTGGCCCTGGCCTTCGTCGGTCTCCGACTGCGGCGGGTCTAGAGACACCTACGCCGAGGTGACCAGCAGCACCTTCCCGATGTGGCCGCTCTCCTCCACGATCCGGTGCGCGGCGGGGGCCTCGCTCATCGGCAGTTCGCGGTCGACGACCGGGCGGACGTGGCCCCCGGCGAGCAGCGGCCAGACGTGTTCGCGTACGGCCGCCACGATCGCCGCCTTCTCCGCCGGCGGGCGGGCGCGCAGCGAGGTCGCGCTGACCGCGGCGCGCTTGGCGAGGAGCGTGCCGATGTTCAGCTCGCCCTTCCGGCCGCCCTGCATGCCGATGATCGCCAGTCGGCCGTTGACGGCGAGTGCCTGGACGTTGCGGTCCAGGTAGGCGGCGCCCATGTTGTCGAGGATGACGTCGGCGCCCGCGCCGTCCGTCGCCTCCTGCACCTCGGCGACGAAGTCCTGCTCCCGGTAGTTGATCAGGATGTCGGCGCCCAGCTCGGCACAGCGCTCCAGCTTCTCCCTGGTGCCCGCCGTCACGGCGACCTTGGCGCCGACGGCCTTGGCGAGCTGGATCGCCATGGTGCCGATCCCGCTGGAACCGCCGTGCACGAGCAGCGTCTCGCCGGGGCGCAGATGGGCGACCATGAAGACGTTGGACCAGACCGTGCAGACCACTTCGGGCAAGGCGGCCGCCTGCTTCAGGTCGACGCCCTCGGGCACCGGCAGCAGCTGTCCGGCCGGTACGGCGACCTTGTCGGCGTAGCCGCCACCCGCGAGCAGCGCGCACACCTCGTCCCCGACGGACCAGCCGGACACGCCCGCGCCGAGCGCGGCCACGCGTCCGGAGCACTCCAGGCCGGGGTAGGGGGAGGCGCCGGGCGGGGGGTCGTAGAAGCCCTGGCGCTGCATGATGTCGGCGCGGTTGACGGCGCTGGCCGTCACCTCGACCAGGACCTCGCCGTCGCCGGGCACGGGGTCGGGGACCTCGGCCCGCACCAGCGCCTCGGGGCCTCCGGGTTCGGGAATCGTGATCGCATGCATGAAGGCGACGCTACTCCTCGGTTCCCGGCCGGGCCTCCCGGCCTGGGCCCCGGTCGGAGGACCCTGCGACATCGGGACCGTCCACCGGGAAAACCCTGTGCGCGACCGATGAGTCCGAGCGATGGTGAAGGTCTTCCCCTGCGTACCCCACGAACGCGGAAGGACCCAGTATGAGCACGCACACGTCCGGGCTCGCGATCGAGACCGCGGGGCTGGTGAAGACGTTCGGCGAGACCCGGGCCGTGGACGGCGTGGACCTCGCGGTGCCCGCCGGCACGGTCTACGGCGTCCTCGGCCCGAACGGCGCCGGAAAGACCACCACGGTGAAGATGCTCGCCACCCTGCTGCGGCCGGACGGCGGTCAGGCCCACGTCTTCGGCCACGACGTCGTGCGCGAGGCCGACGAGGTGCGCGGCAGGGTGAGCCTCACCGGACAGTACGCCTCCGTGGACGAGGACCTCACCGGCACCGAGAACCTGGTCCTGCTGGGCCGGCTCCTCGGGCACGGCAAGGCGGCCGCGCGGGAGCGGGCCGCCCAGCTGCTGGCGGCCTTCGGACTGACGGACGCGGCAGCGAAGCAGGTCAAGCACTACTCGGGCGGCATGCGCCGGCGCATCGACATCGCCGCGTCCATCCTCAACACCCCCGACCTGCTCTTCCTCGACGAGCCGACCACCGGCCTCGACCCGCGCAGCCGCAACCAGGTCTGGGACATCGTGCGCGCGGTCGTCGCCCAGGGCACGACCGTGCTGCTGACCACGCAGTACCTGGACGAGGCCGACCAGCTGGCGTCCCGGATCGCCGTCATCGACCGGGGCAAGGTGATCGCCGAGGGCACGAAGGGCGAGCTGAAGGCGTCCGTCGGGGCCGGCACCGTCCACCTGCGGCTGCGGGACGCCGGCCAGCGGCCGGAGGCCGAGCGGGTGCTCCGGGACGTGCTCCTCGCCGAGGTGCAGCTGGACCCCGACCCGGTGGCCCTGACCGCCCGCCTCGGCGTGGCGGCGAGCGACACGGCCGCCGAGCAGGCCGCCAAGGCGCTCGGGGAGCTGGCCCGGGCCGGCATCACCGTCGACAACTTCTCCCTCGGACAGCCCAGCCTCGACGAGGTCTTCCTGGCGCTGACCGGGCACGACACCAGCCAGGGCACCGGCACCGGCACCGGCACTGACACGAAGGACGAGGTGGCGGCATGAGCACGGCCACGAGCACCGAGAACAAGGAACTCTCCGCGGTCAGCACCGAGTCGCTGGCGGCCCTGCTGGTCGCCAGGGAGCGTCCGCCGCGGCCCGGCTCCCTGTCCACGTCGCTGACGTTCGGATGGCGCGCGATCCTCAAGATCAAGCACGTGCCCGAGCAGCTCTTCGACGTCACCGCGTTCCCGATCATGAACCTGCTGATGTTCACGTACCTCTTCGGTGGTGCGCTGGCCGGTTCACCCGGTGACTACATCCAGTTCGTGCTGCCGGGCATCCTCGTGATGTCGGTCGTGATGATCACGATGTACACCGGGGTCTCGGTGAACATCGACATCGAGAAGGGCGTCTTCGACCGCTTCCGCTCGCTGCCGATCTGGCGGCCGTCGGCGATGGTCGGCTATCTGCTCGGTGACGCGCTGCGCTACACGATCGCCTCGGTCGTGATGCTCGCCGTGGGTCTGCTGCTCGGATACCGGCCCGCCGGCGGGTTCGGCGGTGTGATCGCCGGGATCGTGCTGCTCCTGGTGTTCTCGTTCGCCTTCTCGTGGATCTGGACGATGTTCGGGCTGATGCTGCGCACCGAGAAGTCGGTGATGAGCGTCAGCATGATGGTGATCTTCCCGCTCACCTTCCTGTCCAACGTCTTCGTCGACCCGAAGACCATGCCGGGCTGGCTGCAGGCCTTCGTCAACAACAGCCCGATCACGCATCTGGCGTCCGCGGTGCGCGGACTGATGGCGGGCGACTGGCCCGGCGTCGAGATCGCCTGGACGCTGGGCTGGGCGGGCCTGTTCCTGCTTGTCTTCGGCCCGGTCACGATGCGGCTGTACAACCGCAAGTAGCCGCACGGCCCGGAACCGGCGGCACCGTCAGTCGCGCGGCAGCGGGCGGGCGTCGGGCGCCACGTGCGTGGTCGGCGTCGCCCGCACGATCGTGATCAGGCGGTCCGTCAGCTCCAGCCCGCCGACAGCCGGATCGTCGTAGCCGAGCACCCGGTGCCCGCGGACCACGCTCACCACCAGGTCGTCCGTCTCGCGCGGCGTCTTGCCCACCTCGGCCTTTATGACCGGACGCTCGACGAGGTCGAGACCGCTGCCCTGGCTGATGAGGTCCTCCATGACCATGCCGGCGGCCGGGCTGAGCACGGAGAGGCCGAGCAGACGGCCCGCGGCACTGGCGCTGGTGATCACGGCGTCGGCGCCGGACTGCTTCAGCAGCGGCGCGTTCTCCTCCTCGCGGACCGCGACCACGATGTTCGCGCCACGGTTGAGCTGCCGGGCCGTCAGCGTCACCAGTACGGCCGTGTCGTCGCGCTGGGTGGCGACGATGATCTGCTTCGCCCGGTACACCTCGGCCCGGTTCAGCACGTCACTGCGCGTCGCGTCCCCCACCACCCCCGCGTAACCGTGGGCCGTCGCGGCCTCGATGGCCTTGCCACTCGGGTCGACGACGACGACCTGTTCCTTCCGCAGCCCGGTCGCACAGACGGTCTGGATCGCCGAGCGCCCTTTCGTGCCGAAGCCGACGACGACGGTGTGATCGCGCAAGGCGGACCTCCAACGGGTCAGGCGCCACTCCTCCCGAGTGCGTTCGGTGAGGGCTTCCAGCGTGGTGCCGACGAGGATGATCAGGAACAGCACGCGCAGGGGCGTGATGACGAAGATGTTGGTCAGCCGGGCGGCGTCACTGACGGGCGTGATGTCGCCGTACCCGGTGGTGGAGAGGGTGACGGTGGCGTAGTAGAAGGCGTCGAGGAGGTCGACGGAGCCGTCGGAGTTGTCGTTGTAGCCGTCGTGGTCGGCGTAGACGATGAAGGCGGTCGCGACGAGGACCACCAGAGCCACCGAGAGCCGCTTGCCGACCTGGCGGATCGGGTGTTCCACCAGCTTCCTCGGGAGTCTCACCGGATGGGTCACGAGGTGTTCGTCCGCCTGGCGGGCGATCGCGTCCTGGCCCGGAAGTTTCACGTGAAACACACTCCGATTCCGCCGGTTGCCCAGGGCAGGTCGAGCAGTTCGGTTTCCTGGTCCGGTCCTGCTCCGCCCGGTGGTACGACGGCCAGGGCGTCGGCCGCCGCGACGCCGCGCAGCATGGCCGGACCGTTGTAACGCAGCGGCACGGCGGCCTCGCCGCGCAGGACCACGGGGACGAGCCGGGTGTCGTACGGGTGCCCGTGCACCGCGTCCCGCAGCGGCATGGTGTACGGCTCCGGCGCCGGGCGGGCGGCGAGGGTGCGCAGCAACGGCTCGGCGAGCGTGAGGAGGCCGGAGACGGCGGCGAGGGGATTGCCGGGCAGGCCGACGAGGTGCTGGTCGTCCTTGAGGCGGGCCAGCAGCATGGGGTGACCGGGGCGTACCTCGACGCCGTCCACGAGGAGTTCGGCCCCGGTGCGGTGCAGGGTCGGGTGGACGTGGTCGACGGGGCCCGCCGCGGTGCCCCCGGTCGTCACGATCAGGTCGGCGTCGGAGGAGGTGACGGCGCGGTGCAGGGCCTCGGCGTCGTCACCGATCCGGCGGACCGCCCGGACCTCGGCTCCCAGGGCCCGCAGCCAGGGCGGCAGCATCGGGCCGAGGGCGTCCCGGACGAGGCCGTCGTGCGGAAGGCCCTCGGTGAGCAGTTCGTCGCCGAGGACGAGGACGTCGACGCGGGGGCGGGGGATCACCGTGAGCGTGTCGTACCCCGCGGCTGCCGCGAGGCCCAGGACGGCCGGGGTGACGAGAGTGCCGACGGGCAGCAACTGGTCGCCGCTGCGGCACTCCTGGCCGCGCGGGCGGATGTCCTGGCCGTGGACGACCCCCCGGGTGGCGTGCAGACGGTCCTTGCCGTCGGTACGGCCGTGCTCCGTGCGCAGGACGGCGGTGGTGTCCAGGGGGATGCGGGCGCCGGTGGCGATACGGGCGGCCTCGCCGTCGGTGAGGCGCGCGGGCTCCGCGTGTCCGGCCAGCACGCCCTCGTCGCGCACGGTCCAGGGGCCCGGTCCGGCGACGGCCCAGCCGTCCATCGCGGAAGTGTCGAAGGAGGGCAGGTCGGTGAGGGCGGGGAGCGGCACGGCCAGGGTGAGGCCGAGGGCTGCCTCCAGGGGCACCGAGAGGGGGGTGCGGCGGGCGCCACGGACGGCGGCGCGGGCGGCGCGCCCGGCGGTCTCCCGTGCCTGCGGCCAGGGGGTCGAGCGGTGGCGGGGCTCCGCCGGCCGGGGCGGAGCGCCGCGGTGACCGTGGGGCGTGGTGGACGGAGGCGTCGGCGCGTGGTCGTGGCGGCCCTGCGGCGGGCCGGGGTACTCGTTCACGAGGGCGAGCGCCTCCTCGACGTCGAGGTCTTCCGCTTCCTCGCCGGCCCGGATGCCGGGGGTGGTCATCGGGCGTCCGGCCGGGTGTCGGGAGTGGCGTCGGGAGCCGTGTCGGGTGTGCCCACGGTGGAAGCGGTTCCGGCGCCGGCGGCCTCTTCCGCCCAGCGCCGGGCGAGGGCGGCGGCCTTGCCGGCCGCCTCGGCGACGGCCTCGGGGTCTCCTCCGGCCCGTCCGGCCGCGTAACCGACGAGGAAGGTGGTCAGGGGGGCCGCGGGCCTGGCCACTCCGTGGGCGGCGTCACGGGCGAGGTCGAGCAGCAGGCGGGTGTCGACGTCGAGGTCGATGCCCAGCTCGTCCTTGGCTGCGGAAATCCATTCGTCCAACACGTGCCCATGCTCCCTGATGCGTGCCCTTGCGGTGGCGATGTCTTCCCAGGTGTCGCAGTCGAAGGACGCGACGGCGTCGGTGGTGCGGGTGAGCCGGAGGGCGCCGGTCAGGCGGCGCAGGGGCAGCCCGGTGAGGTCGGCGCGGTCCCGGGTGAGCGCCGCGAGCTCGCGGCGGAGCGCGGAGGCACGGTAGGCGGCGACGAGGGGCTGGTCGCGGCCGTCGGCGTCGGTGAGCAGCACGCCGTCGGCGCCGCTCCCGGCGAGGGCCGACAACAGGGTGCCGACGGTCCGCCCGGTGAGGAACGGCAGGTCGGCCGAGACCACGACGACGTGCTCCGCCGTGGTGTGCCGCAGTCCGGCGGCGAGGGCGGCGAGCGGTCCGCCGCCGGGCGGGTCCTCCCGCGCCCAGGTCACCGGGCGCGTGGTGGGCCGGGGGTCGGCGACGACGACGGTGTTCCGCGCTCCGGCGCAGGCGGCGAGCACCCGGTCCAGCAGCGCGCGCCCGCCCACGCGGATCGCGGGCTTGTCCGTGCCGCCGAGCCGCCGGGCGGCCCCGCCGGCGAGCACGACGGCGTCGTACACGGCGGGGCCCGCACCCGGCGGGGGCACGGTCTCGGCGCCGGGGACGCCGAAGGGCTCGTACGCGGTCACCCCCTGAGTATGCGTCCCTGCGCGATCACGGGGAACGCGGGGGAGCCCCGCGATCGGAGTGCGTCCGCGAACACACTCGTCACAGGGTGCGCAGCAGCACCGCCGGCTGTTCCACACAGTCCGCCACGTACCGGAGGAAACCACCCGCCGTGCCGCCGTCGCACACCCGGTGGTCGAAGGTGAGCGACAGCTGGACGACCTGCCGCACCGCCAACTCGCCGTCGTGCACCCAGGGCTTGGGAACGATGCGGCCGACGCCGAGCATGGCCGCCTCGGGGTGGTTGATGATCGGCGTGGAGCCGTCGACGCCGAACACGCCGTAGTTGTTCAACGTGAAGGTGCCGCCGGTCAGTTCGCCGGGGGTCAGCCGGCCCGCCCGGGCCGCCTCGGTCAGCCGGGTGAACTCGGCGGTGAGCCCCTCGGCGTCCCGCGTGTGCGCGTCCCGGACGACCGGCACGACCAGTCCCCGGTCCGTCTGGGCGGCGAAACCGAGGTGGACCTGGTCGAGCCGGACGACCTCCCGGGCCTCGGTGTCGACCGTGGAGTTCAGCTCCGGGAACCGGGCCAGCGCGGCGGTGCAGATGCGGGCCAGCAGGGCGAGCAGTGAGATCTTGGGCCCGCCCGCGGCGTTCATGGCGGTGCGGGCCCGCATCAGCTCGGTCGCGTCGGCGTCCACCCAGCAGGTCGCGTCCGGGATCTCGCGCCGGCTGCGGGAGAGCTTGTCCGCGACGGCGCCGCGGACACCCTTGAGAGGGGTGCGGACGCCGCCGGCCGCCCGTCCCGCAGGGGCGGCCGGTGCCTCGACCGCGTGCGGTTCCGGCGCGGGGACCGCCGTACGGCCGCCCTGCGCGGCCGTGGCACGCAGCGCGTACTCCACGTCCGCCCGCAGGATCAGCCCGTCGGGGCCGGAGCCGGTCAGCTCGCGCAGATCCAGGCCGTTCTGCCGGGCCAGCCTGCGCACCAGCGGGGAGATGACGGGGACGGGCCCGTCCGACGGGTCGGCGTCGCGCACCCGGCCGTTCGCCCGCCCGGACTCCGCGGCGGCGGGCGCCGGCCGCACCCTGCGCCGCCGCGCCGGCGCCTCGGAGGTGCCGTATCCGACCAGGACGTTGCCCGAACCCGCGGCCTTCGTCGCCTCGGACCGCGCCGCCTCGGACCGCGCGCTTCCAGCCTGGGCGGTCCCGGCTTGGGCGGTCCCGGCCCGAGCCCTTCCGGCCGAGGCGCTCCCGGCTGGTGCACTCCCGGCCAGGGGACTCCCGGTCGCCTCGCCGCCGTCCTGTGCCGTCCCGGCCTGTGCCGTCCCGGGCTGTGTGCCCCCCGCCCGGGTGCTTCCGGCCTGAGTGCCCCCGGCCTGTGTGCCCCCGGCCGCCTCGCCGCCGGTGCCCGAGTCCCGTGCGGAGCCGCCGGCCACGGTCTCGTCCACCGCCACCGTCAGCAGCGGGGCCCCGACGGGCAGTTCGGCGCCCTCCTCGCCGAAGCGCGCGGTGACCACGCCGCCGTAGGGGCAGGGCACCTCGACCATCGCCTTGGCCGTCTCGACCTCGACGACCGGCTGGTCGACGGCGACCACGTCACCGACCTCGACCATCCAGCGCACGATCTCCGCCTCGGTGAGCCCCTCACCGAGGTCGGGGAGCCTGAACTCCAGCACCTGTGCCATCAGCTTTCGGCCTCCCACTGCAGGCGCCCCACGGCGTCCAGGATCCGGTCCACACCGGGCAGGTGGTGGCGCTCCAGCATCGGCGGCGGATACGGGACGTCGAACCCGGCCACACGCAGCACCGGCGCCTCCAGGTGGTGGAAGCAGCGCTCCGTGACCCGGGCCGCGATCTCCCCGCCCGGGCCCCCGAAGGAACCCGACTCGTGGACGACGACCGCGCGTCCCGTCCGCCGCACCGAGGCACACACCGTCTCGTCGTCGAACGGCACCAGGGAGCGCAGGTCGACGACTTCGAGGTCCCAGCCCTCGGCCCGGGCCGCCTCGGCCGCCTCCATGCAGACGACCACCGACGGCCCGTACGTGATGAGCGTGGCGCTCCGCCCCGAGCGCCGCACCACCGCGCGGCCTATCGGCTCAACGGGCGTCGGCTCCTCAGGGTTCCAGGCGTCCTTCGACCAGTACAGCCGCTTGGGCTCCAGGAAGACCACGGGGTCGTCGGAGGTGATGGCGGCACGCAGCAGTCCGTAGGCGTCGGCGACGGTCGCGGGCGTGACGACATGGAGCCCCGGAGTCGCCATGTAGTACGCCTCGGACGAATCGCTGTGGTGCTCGACGCCGCCGATGCCGCCGCCGTAGGGGACGCGGATCGTCAGGGGCAGGGGCATCTTCCCGCGCGTGCGGTTGCGCATCTTGGCGACATGGCTGACGACCTGCTCGAACGCCGGGTAGGCGAAGGCGTCGAACTGCATCTCCACCACCGGGCGCAGTCCGTACATCGCCATGCCGACGGCCGTGCCGAGGATGCCGGCCTCGGCGAGCGGGGTGTCCGTGCAGCGGTCCTCACCGAACTCCCTGGCGAGCCCGTCGGTGACCCGGAAGACGCCGCCGAGGGTGCCCACGTCCTCGCCCATGACGTGCACGCCCGGGTCGGCGGCCATGGCGTCGCGCAGCGCGCGCGTGAGGGCCTGCGCCATGGTGGCCGGCTTGACGGCGACCGTGGTCATCGGCGCGCCCCTTCCCGCCCGTCCCCGGCCACGGCCTCCGCATCCAGCTCCGCGCGCAGCTGGGCCCGCTGTTCGCGCAGGTGCGGGGTGGGCTCGGCGTAGATGTGGGCGAACAGGTCCATGGGGTCGAGCTCCGGGTCCTGGTTCATGCGCGCGCGCAGGTCGGCGGCCATGGTCTCGGCGTCCTCGCGGGCGGCCCGGACGACGTCCTCGTCGAGCAGGCCGCGCTCGGACAGCTCCCGCTCCAGCAGGTCGATCGGATCGTGCCGGCGCCAGGTCTCGACCTCGGCGTCACCCCGGTAGCGGGTCGCGTCGTCGGCGTTGGTGTGGGCCTCGACGCGGTACGTCACCGCCTCCACCAGCGTGGGGCCGCCGCCCGCGCGCGCGTGCCGTACGGCGTCGGTCAGGACCTCGTGCACGGCGGCGGCGTCGTTGCCGTCGACCAGGCGGCCGGGCATCCCGTAGCCGACGGCCTTGTGGGCCAGCGACGGGGCGGCGGTCTGCTTGGCGAGCGGGACGGAGATCGCGAAGCCGTTGTTCTGGACGAGGAAGACGACCGGTGCCTGCCAGACGGCGGCGAAGTTCAGCGCCTCGTGGAAGTCGCCCTCGCTGGTGCCGCCGTCGCCGACCATGGCCAGCGCGACCACGTCGTCGCCCTTGAGCCGGGCGGCGTGCGCGAGGCCGACGGCGTGCGGCAACTGGGTGGCGAGCGGTGTGGACAACGGGGCGACCCGGTGCTCGTAGGGGTCGTAACCGGTGTGCCAGTCGCCGCGCAGCAGGGTGAGGGCCTGGACGGGGTCGACCCCGCGGGCGACGACGGCGAGCGTGTCGCGGTAGCTGGGGAAGAGCCAGTCCCGCTCCTGGAGGGCCAGCGCGGCGGCGATCTCGCACGCCTCCTGGCCGGTGCTGGAGGGGTAGACGGCCAGCCGGCCCTGCTTGGTCAGCGCCGTGGCCTGCGCGTTGTAGCGCCTGCCGTGCACCATGCGGGTGTACAGCGTGCGCAGCAACTCGGGGTCGGCCTGCCCGGCCGCCTCGGTGCCGAGGACGCGGTACGGCTCCGCGTCGGGCAGCAGCGGCGCGGGGTCGGTACGGGGCTGCCAGGCGGGCGGCGGTGTGGGCCGGTACGCGCCCCGCTGCTCCATGACCGTCATGACGGCACCTCCTCGTGGGAGCGGCTTCGGGCTCGCCACGGGTGTGACGGGCCTCACCTACCGATTGTTCGGTCGTCGGCACATTTTGGCTACAGGCGGCCCCAGGCTGTGGACAAACGGTTCTCCACAGCCTGTGATGGACGCACTGCGTCCATGGCGGGAAGGCGGGGGGACATGGCAGCTGAACAAATGGCCGAACGCCCGGAGGAGACCGGTGGTCCGCAGGACGTCGTGCCCCCGCCGCCCCCGCGCCCGCTGGACGCCATCGACCAGGACATCCTGCGCATGCTCCAGGCGGACGGCCGCGCCTCGATACGCTCCGTCGCCGACCGGGTGCACGTTTCGCGCGCGAACGCCTACGCGCGCATCAACCGGCTCGTCGAGGACGGTGTCATCCGGGGCTTCGGCGCCCGCGTCGACCACGAGCGCGCAGGGCACGGCACGTCGGCGTACATCACCCTGAAGATCGTCCAGAACTCCTGGCGGACGGTCCGCGCACAGCTCCGCCGGCTCCCCGGCGCCTCCCACATCGCCCTGGTGGGCGGCGACTTCGACGTCCTGCTCCTCGTACACACCCCCGACAACCGGGCCCTGCGCGAACTGGTGCTCACGCGCCTCCAGGCCATCCCGGAGGTGCTCAGCACGCGCACCCTGCTGGTGTTCGAGACCGAGGACCTCGAACCGCAGAGCTGACCGGCCGGTCCGGCCACCCGGCCGCCCGGGGGCTCGGGGGCTCGGGGGCTCGGGAACCGCCGGGCGCCGACCGGTCACCGGCGGCTCAGGAAGCCTGGCGCAGCCCTCCGAACACCAGCCGCGCCACCGCGTCGACCACTTCGCGCTCGCCCGCGCCGCCCCGGCCGTCGGGACCGTCGGGGCGGTACCACTCGACGATCGAGTTGATCATGCCGAAGACCAGCCGGGTCGCGAGCCGCACCTCCACGTCCGCGCGCACGTCCCCCTCGGCCGCCGCGGCCTTCAGCAGCCCGGCGACCCGGTGGTCGAACTCGCGCCGCCGCTCCAGGGCCCACCGCTCGGTGCCGGTGTTGCCGCGCACCCGCAACAGCAGCGTCACGTAGGGCAGTTCGGCCATGAGCACCTCGACCATGCGCCGCACGACGTACTCCAGCCGTTCGGCGGCGGGCCCCACGCGCGCGTGCTCCTCGTCGAGGATCCCGAAGAGCTCGTCCAGGGCCCGGCTCACGGCCCTGCGCAGCAGTTCCTCCTTGCCGCTGACGTGGTGGTATATGGACGACTTGGAGATCCCGGCCGCCTTGGAGAGGTGCTCCATGGAGGTGCCGTCGTAGCCGCGCTCGATGAACACCTGCACGGCGACGGACAGCAGCGTCTCCGGGGTGTACGTGTCGCGCCTGGCGGTGGTCATGAGGGGGTGCCCTCCCCTGCGTCGGAGACGTGCACGTGGTGGCGGAGCGCGGGCGACGGGGCGTACCGACCCGTGGGTTCACGCCGGTGCAGCTCGCCCAGCAGGTCGTACACCCGGCCGAGCCCCCATGCCCGGCTCCATGCGAAGGGGCCGAGCGGGTAGTTCACCCCGAGGCGCATCGCGGTGTCGATGTCGTCCTTCGAGGCCACGCCCCTGGCAGCCGCGTCGTACGCCAGGTCGATGATCCGCGCGACCGTCCGCGCCACGATCATGCCGGGTACGTCGCCGACGACGCTGACCTTCTTGCCGAGCGCCTGGAAGAGGCCGGTGGCCTCGGCGAGGGTGCGGGGCGAGGTGCGCCCGGAGGGGGCCAGGGCGATGCGGGCGGCCCGCCGGTAATCGAGAGCGAGGTCGAAGTGGACGACGTCGCCGGTCCCGGCCGAGGTCTGCCCGCCGGTGAGGAGGAGCGCGCCGCCGCCGGGCAGCGCGAGCGCCCCGTGGCCGCCGTCCTCCTCACGGACCTCGACGCCCGCCTCACGGATCAGACCGACCAGCTCACGGGCCGGGCCCAGGTCACCCTTGACGACGACGTACGCGGGCCGGCCGGCCGGTTCGGCGGTGTGCGGCTCGGGCCGCCCGGCCCCGTCCCGGTAGTCGTACCAGCCCTGTCCGCTCTTGCGGCCGAGGCGGCCGGACTCGACCAGGCGGCGCTGGGCGAGCGACGGCGTGAAGCGCACGTCCTGGAAGAATGCCTGCCACACGGAGTGCGTGACGGCCTCGTTGACGTCCTGGCCGATGAGGTCGGTCAGCTCGAAGGCGCCCATCCGGAAGCCGCCCGACTCGCGCAGCACGGCGTCGATGGTGGCCGGGTCGGCGCCCCGCGCCTCGTACACCGCGAACGCCTCCGCGTAGAAGGGGCGGGCGACCCGGTTGACGACGAAGCCCGGGGTGTCGGCGCAGGCGACCGGGGTCTTGCCCCAGGCGCGGGCCGTCTCGTGCGCGCGCCTGGCCGACGCCGGGTCGGTCGCGAACCCGGAGACCACCTCCACCAGCGGCAGCAGCGGCGCGGGGTTGAAGAAGTGCAGGCCGACGAAGCGGCCGGGGGCGCGCAGCGCGCCGCCGACGGCGGTGACGGACAGGGAGGAGGTGTTCGTGGCGAGCAGGCAGTCGTCGCCGACCACGTCCTCCAGGGCGCGGAACAGCTCCTGTTTGACCTCCAGCCGCTCCAGGACCGCCTCGACGACCAGCGCGCAGTCGGCGAGCTCGGCGAGGCTGTCGGCGGGCCGCAGCCGGGCCCGGGCCGCGTCCCGCTCGTCGCCGGTGAGCCGTTCCTTCTCGACGAGCCGGTCGAGCCGGGCGCCGATCGCGTCGGCCGCTTCCCGGGCCCGCCCGGGGACGGCGTCGTACAGCCGTACGGGATGGCCCGCGACCAGCGCCACCTGGGCGATGCCCTGCCCCATGGTGCCGGTGCCGACGACGGCCACGGTGCTGCTGAGGTCGAGTGCTGTCATGTGCGCGATCCTCCCGCACGGGGTTTTCCACAGATGCGGCGGTCCCCCTTGTCCCGACCGATCGTTCGGTTACTCTAGCCGTATCCACCCACCCGCCGCCCACCACGGCCCCGAACGAGGCGCTACACACCGCACCTACCGCATTACTGCCCAGGTTTCCCCAGGTCACGACTCGACGGAGAGTCCGTGAGACGAGGAGTTGGTCCCCATGGCCGCCGAACTCACCGCGCACCAGCTGATCGCCCAGCACCGGCCGACCCTGGACCTGGCGCTCGAAACGATCCGCACGCGCGCGTACTGGTCCCCCCACCCCGAGCACCCCAAGGCCTACGGGGAGAACGGCAGCCTGGACATGGCGGCGGGCAAGGCCGCCTTCGACGCCCTGCTCGGCACCCGCCTCGACCTCGGCCAGCCCGGCACCGACGACTGGGTCGGCGGCGAGGTCTCCCCGTACGGCGTCGAGCTGGGCGTGACCTACCCGCACGCGGACGTCGACGTGCTGCTGCCCGCCATGAAGGCCGGGCAGAAGGCGTGGCGGGACGCCGGCGCGGAGCTGCGCGCGATGGTCTGCCTGGAGATCCTGAAGCGGATCGCCGACCGCACCATGGAGTTCGCCCAGGCGGTCATGCACACCTCCGGGCAGGCCTTCATGATGGCCTTCCAGGCGGGTGGCCCGCACGCCCAGGACCGCGGCCTGGAGGCGGTGGCGTACGCCTACGCGGAGCAGTCCCGCACCCCCGGCACGGCGGAGTGGACCAAGCCCCAGGGCAAGCGCGACCCGCTGGCGCTGACCAAGCGGTTCACGCCGGTCCCGCGCGGCATCGGCCTCGTCATCGGCTGCAACACCTTCCCCACCTGGAACGGCTACCCGGGCCTGTTCGCCTCCCTCGCCACCGGCAACGCGGTCCTGGTCAAGCCCCACCCCCGCGCGGTGCTGCCGCTCGCGCTCACCGTGCGGGTCGCGCGCGACGTCCTCGCCGACGCCGGCTTCGACCCGAACCTGGTCGCACTGGCCGCCGAGCGCCCCGGCGAGGGCATCGCCAAGACCCTGGCGACCCGCCCCGAGATCCGGATCATCGACTACACCGGCTCCACCTCCTTCGGCGACTGGCTGGAGGCCAACGCCCGCCAGGCACAGGTCTTCACCGAGAAGGCCGGCGTCAACACGGTGATCGTGGAGTCGACCGACGACTACCAGGGGATGCTCGCCAACCTGGCGTTCTCGCTGTCCCTCTACAGCGGCCAGATGTGCACCACCCCGCAGAACCTGCTGATCCCCCGTGACGGCATCCGCACCGACCGGGGCACCAAGTCCTACGACGAGGTGACCGCCGACCTGGCGCGGGCCGTCGACGGCCTCCTCGGCGACGACGCGCGCGCCAACGCCCTGCTCGGCGCCATCGTCAACCCGGACGTCAAGGCCCGCCTGGAAGCCGCCGCGGGGCTCGGCGAGGTCGCCCTGGCATCCCGCGAGGTGACCCACCCGGACTTCCCGGACGCGGTCGTGCGCACACCGGTGATCGTGAAGCTGGACGGCGCCAAGCCCGACGACGAGGCCGCCTACACCAGCGAGTGCTTCGGCCCCGTCTCCTTCGCGGTCGCCGTCGACTCCGCCACGCACGCGGTGGACCTGCTGCGCCGCAGCATCCGGGAGAAGGGCGCGATGACCGTCGGCGCGTACACGACCGACGCGGAGGTCGAACAGGCCGTGCAGGAGGCCTGCCTGGAGGAGGCCGCCCAGCTCTCCCTCAACCTCACCGGCGGTGTGTACGTCAACCAGACGGCCGCCTTCTCCGACTTCCACGGCTCCGGCGGCAACCCGGCGGCCAACGCGGCCCTGTGCGACGGGGCGTTCGTCGCCAACCGCTTCCGGGTGGTGGAGGTGCGCCGGCAGGCCTAGGGCCTGCCGTGGCCGGCGTCCCCGGTGGCGCTCCAGTGGTACAGCGTCATGGCCACACTGGTCGCGAGGTTGTAGCTGGAGACCTGGGGGCGCATCGGCAGCGCCACCAGATGGTCGGCACGCGCGCGCAGCTCGCGCGACAGCCCGCTGCGCTCGGAGCCGAACGCGAGCAGTGCGTCGTCCGGCAGCTTCAGACCGCGGATGTCCTCGCCCTCCGGGTCCAGGGCGAACACCGGGCCCGGAGGCAGCTCCCCGACGTCCAGCCGCTCCACGGCGGTCGCGAAGTGCAGCCCCGCCCCACCGCGCACCACCGTGGGGTGCCACGGGTCCAGCGTGCCCGTGGTGACCACACCGGTCGCCCCGAAGCCGGCGGCCAGCCGGATCACCGCCCCCGCGTTGCCGAGGTTGCGCGGCTGGTCCAGGACCACGACGGGCGTGCGCCGGGGCGTTCGGGCCAGCGCACGCAGGTTGGCGGTCCGCGAGGGCCGTACCGCCAGGGCGGCCACCGCGGTGGGGTGCGGCCGGGCGACGAGGGACGCGTACGTCTCGTGCGGCACCTGGGCCAGCAGGCCGTCCAGGGCGTCGCGTACGTCCGGCGCCAGTTCGTCGGCGAGGGCCAGGGACCCCGCGCGGTCGCTGGTGACGGCCACCGGGACCTCGGCGCCGAAACGCAGCGCGTGCTTGAGGGCGTGGAAGCCGTCAAGCAGCACGCACGGACCGGCGTGCGCACGCCAGGCCGCCAGGGCGGCGGCCGCGTCCGGTTCCCCCGGGCCGGAGCCGCCGGTGCCGGGTTCGTCGGGGCCGCGGTCGGGGTCGGTCATGCCCTGAAGCCTACGTGCGTACGCGCGGGGTCCTGCTCGCCCTGCTCGCCGTCCGCACGGACGCTGCCCGCCTCGCCCTCGGGGGCGCGGGGGCCGGGCACCGTCGCCGTCGCGCCGTCCACGCGTCCGGGCCGCAGACGGCCCGGCAGCCCTGCCGCCAGCCGGCCACGCGCACGTGCCGTCCAGTTCCCCAGACGGCGCAGGAACGAGGTCGGCAGGAAGACCGCGTCGGCGGCGATCATCGCCAGCGAGAAGAACGGCAGCCCGAGCACCACGGCGATCACCGCGTGCTCGGTCATCATGGCCGCCAGCAGCACGTTCTTGACGCGCCGGTTGAACAGCGTGAACGGGAACGCGACCTGCACGACGACCGTGCCGTACGTGATGAACATGATCATCGTGCCGTTGGCGGCCAACGCCTCGGACAGGGCGGGCCAGGGCGAGAAGTACTCCAGATGCAGCGGGTAGTAGACCGCGGTGCCGTCCTGCCAGCGCGATCCCTGGACCTTGTACCAGCCGGCGGTCGCGTAGATCAGACAGGCCTCGGCCATGATCACGACCAGCGCGCCGTTGTGCACGATGTCGGTGACCACGTCGAGCAGCCGGCGCGGCTCGCCGCTCCCGGTTCCCCGTCCCACGACCCACCACAGACCCTGCGCGACCCACACCGCCCACAGCAGCGCCGGGACGAGGCGGTCGCCGTCCAGCCCGCCCGCCAGCGTCACCGTGACCAGCGCGAAGCCCAGCACGCACCACAGCGCCGGCCCGGCCCGGTCCACGACACGCTCACCACGCGCGCGTGCCTCGTCCGCGCGCCGCGCCCGGCGCGCGTCCAGCGACCAGACCTGGCCGCACCGCGTGAGCACCAGGTAGATGCTCATCAGGTGCAGGACGTTGTCGCCGCCGTCCCCCATGAAGACACTGCGGTTCTGCAGCGAGAGCACGCCGACCATGAAGAGCACGGACATGGTCCGGGTGCGCCACCCCAGCAGGAGCAGCACACTGCTCAGGACGGCCAGCGCGTAGACGATCTCGAACCACGTCCGCCCGTCCGACCACATCAGCACCGTGAAGGCGCCGTTGTCGGCGATCAGCTGCTCGGCGAGGTCGTGGCTCCAGGGCCCGTCGGGGCCGTACAGCTCGAGCCGGTGGGGCAGCTCACGCAGCAGGAAGAGCAGCCAGGTGGCGCTGAACCCGATGCGGATCACGGCGGTCTGGTACGGGCCGAGCGCGGCGCCGGTGACGCGGGCGATGCCGCGGGAGACCGAGCGGGCGATGCCGTTCACGCGGCGCCCCCTTCCGACTCACGGGCGGACACCGACCACCAGGGCAGTTCGCGGTAGGTCGGCCGGTCGGAGACCTTCTCGCCGCTCCAGGGGGGCGGCTTCACGTTGGTGGTGCGGGACCGGTACTGGACGCGTTCGACGACGTCCCCCGGTCCGGCGGCCTCGTTCCGGTCCAGCCGCAGGACGGCTATACGCCGCAGGTAGGTCTCGGACAGCGTGCCCCGCAGGCCCACCGGGCGGTCTTCGGAGTCGTGGGTGGCGACGAAGAAGTCCCAGGCCCGGCGGAGTTCGTTCTGCTGGGTGTGGCTCGGCAGCGGGTTGCCGTCGATGGCCCGGCCGTCCTCGGCGGACAGGTCGTACCAGCCGGTCGTCCGTATCCCGCCCTCCGCCGTACTCACCTCGGCGCGGACCTGGACGGAGATGTTCTGCTGGAGCGGGTTGGGCGCGAAGAGCTTCCAGTTCTGTTCGAACTCCGGGTAGACCCAGTCGCCCACCGCGTCGCCGTGCTGCTTGGTGAGGGTGTTGGCCGGGGCCACGTGCAGGAACACCAGGCCTATGTGGGCGCAGACGGCGACCGCGACGACCACGAGGGCGGCCACGGCCCCGACCTGGTAGCGCGTCGACAGCGCGGCGAGTCCGGTACGGGGCTCGGCGGACGCCTCAGCGGCTCCGGCGGGGGGCTCGACGGGCACGTCAGCGGTTCCCGCAGGGGCCTCGGCAGACGCCGTACGGACCCCGGCAGGCGCCTCGGCGGACGCCGTACGGACCCGGGCGGGGGCCTCAGCGGACGCCGCACGGACCCCGGCGGGGGCCTCAGCAGGCGCCTCGGCGGACGCCGTACGGCTGTCGGCGCCGTCGTCCGGGATCTCCGCCCCGACGGGTGCGCCGGCCCTCTCCGGGCCCTCCGCCCCGGCGGTGCCCTCCGGCCGGGACGGCTCTCCAGGCCCAACCGGACCAACCGGCCCAACCGGTCCGCCCCGTTTCTCCGCCCGAGACGGCTCACCAGGCCCACCAGGCCCAACCGGTCCGCCCGGCTTCCCCCTCCGACCCGGCCCACCGGACCGGCCCGGACCGCCCGAGCCCTCCCGCTCGTCCGGCCCCTTCCAGGCGTCCGAGCCTGTGTCGTACGCGTCCATTCCGCCCCGTTCCGGTCCCGATCCGCCGTTCCGTCCGCCCCTCCCCGGGACGCGTGCGCGCCAGTCGTGCGGCGGCCCGGCAGCGCTCGCACGCGAACGGTACTCAGGACCGTCCGCCCGCACAGCCCCGGTGGACCGATCGCGGCGCGGCCGTCACCCACATCCGCCCCCGCACCCCGGGCACCCACGGTGGCCGGAGACGGACCGGACGGCCTGGGGAACGCCTCAGAGAACGTGTCCCGGCTGGCCCTTCCCGTCCACCACGGGACGGCCGGCCGCGGCCCACACCTGCATGCCGCCGTCGACGTTCACGGCGTCCAGGCCCTGCTGGACCAGGTACATGGTGACCTGGGCCGAGCGCCCGCCGGAGCGGCAGATCACATGGACCCGGCCGTCCTGCGGCGCGGCCTCGGTCAGCTCACCGTACCGGGCCACGAACTCGCTGAGGGGAATGTGCAGCGCCCCCGCGGCGTGACCCGCCTGCCACTCGTCGTCCTCACGGACGTCCAGCAGGAAGTCGTCGTCCTTGAGGTCCTGGACCCCGACCGTGGGCACACCAGCTGCGAAACTCATGCCCCAGACGCTACCCGAGCCACCGGCAGGCTCAACTCCGGCCGAGCTCCGCCAGCTCCGCCTCCCGCTCGCGCACCTGGGTCGCCAGCTGATCGGCGATCTCCTCCAGGAGACGGTCGGGGTCGTCCGGGGCCAGCCGGAGCATGGCACCGATCGCGCTCTCCTCCAGCTCCTTGGCGAGCAGCGTGAGCATCTCCTTGCGCCGGTCGAGCCATTCGAGGCGGGCGTATAGCTCCTCGCCACGGCTCGGACGCCGCTCGGGCGCCGGACCGGCGGCCCACTCCTCGGCCAGCTTCCGCAGCTCCCCCTCGTCGCCGCGGGCGTAGGCGGCGTTGACCCGGGTGATGAACTCCTCACGCCGGACCCGCTCGCCCTCCTCCTGCGCCAGGTCGGGATGGGCCTTGCGGGCCAGCTCGCGGTAGAGCCGGCGGGCCTCCTCGCCGGGCCGCACCCGCTGCGGGGGCCGCACCGCCTGTTCCGTGAGCATCGCCGTGGCCTCGGGGAACAGCCCGTCCCCGTCCATCCACCCGTTCAGCAGTTCCTCGACGCCGGGGATCGGCATCAGCCGCGCCCGCGCCTCGTCGGCCCGGCGCAGGTCCTCGGGGTCGCCGGTGCGGGCCGCCCTGGCCTCCAGGATCTGCGCCTCCAGCTCCTCGAGCCGCGCGTACACCGGTCCCAGCCGCTGTTCGTGCAGCCGCGAGAAGTTCTCGACCTCCACGCGGAAGGTCTCCAGCGCGATCTCGTACTCGATGAGTGCCTGCTCGGCGGCCCGTACGGCCTGCTCCAGCCGCTCCTCGGGCCGCGGCGCACCACCCTGCTCGGGCTCAGCTTCCGGCGTCGTCACCCGACCAGCCTAGGCCACGACCGGCCCGCCCCTCCGACCCGCCGGGCGGACCGCGGGGCCCTCACACGCCCAGCTCCGCCGCGACCCGCCCCGCCCGCACCGCGGCGACCAGCTCGGCGTGGTCGGCCTCCGTACGGTCGGCGTAGGCCACGGCGAATGCGGCCACCGCCCCGTCCAGTTCGTCGTTCTTGCCGCAGTAGCCGGCGATGAGGCGCGGGTCGGCGCTGTGCGCGTGGGCACGGGCCAGCAGGGCGCCGGTCATCCGGCCGTAGTCGTCCATCTGGTCGGCGGCCAGGGCGGCGGGGTCGACGCTGCCCTTGCGGTTGCGGAACTGCCGCACCTGGAACGGCCGCCCGTCGACCGAGGTCCAGCCCAGCAGGATGTCGCTGACCACCTGCATCCGCTTCTGCCCCATGACCACCCGGCGGCCCTCGTGCCCGGCCTCGGGGACGCCGAACCCGGCGGTCGCCAGGTGGGGCAGCAGCGCGGAGGGGCGGGCCTCCTTCACCTGGAGCACGAGCGGTTCGCCGCGGTGGTCCAGGAGCAGCACGACGTACGACCGCGTGCCCACGCTGCCGGTGCCCACGACGCGGAAGGCGACGTCGTGCACCGCGTACCGGGCCAGCAGCGGCAGCCGGTCCTCGGAGAGCGTGGCCGGGTAGTGCTCGAGGGAGGCCGCGACCCGCGCCGCCTCCCCGTCCGGGACGCGCCGCAGCACCGGCGGGGCGTCGACGAAGCGCCGCCCGCCGTCCTCGGTGGCCTCGGTCGACCTCGCCGCGAAGCGCCCACTGGTGTTGGCCCGCGCCTTCTCACCCACTCGCTCCAGCGTGCCGAGCAGGTCGTGGGCGTCGGTGTGGGAGACGAGCTCCTCGTCCGCGATGGCGTTCCAGGCGTCCAGCGCGGGGAGCCTCGCCAGCAGCCGCATGGTGCGCCGGTAGGCGCCCACCGCGTCGTGGGCGGCCTCGCGGCAGGTGTCCTCGTCGGCGCCGGCCTCCCGGCCCGCGAGGACGAGCGAGGCGGCGAGCCGCTTGAGGTCCCACTCCCAGGGGCCGTGCACCGTCTCGTCGAAGTCGTTGAGGTCGATGACCAGGCCGCCCCGGGCGTCGCCGTAGAGCCCGAAGTTGGCGGCGTGCGCGTCACCGCAGATCTGGGCGCCGATCCCCGTCGTCGGCGTGCGCGCCAGGTCGTACGCCATCAGGCCCGCCGACCCGCGCAGGAAGGCGAACGGCGTGGCCGCCATCCGCCCGGCCCGTATCGGGGTGAGCTCCGGTATCCGGCCCCGGTTGGACTCCTCGACCGCGCTGACCGCGTCCGGCCGGGAGCCGTCCAGGTCGAGGGCGGCGTGCGCGGACCTCGGCACGCGCCCGCGCAGCGCCTTGCCCTCCGCCTTGGGGGACCCGCCGACGGGCCACCGCGCGAACCCGGGCACGGCCGGCACCCGCACACCCCCCTCCGCGCCCGCCGTCGGACCCGCCCCCCTGTCCTCCGCCGCACGCGTCTTCACGCCCGTGCCCGCACCCGCACGCGTCTTCACGCCCGTGCCCGCACCCGCACCCGTCTTCACGCCCGTGCCC
>NZ_JAGMUE010000136.1:16388-20969 GCF_019049165.1 Streptomyces sp. AC627_RSS907 | reverse complement strand
GTGTGTGGGTGGGGTGCCTGCGGCGGCCTGTGCGGGTTCGGTGGGGGTGCGGGTAGCGCGTTCGGTGGTGGGGTGGGTCGGGGCCGGGTCGGGGGGTGTCCGTCCTCGGAACGGCGCGGAATCGGTCGGCCACGGAAGTGACGGTGTTGACGCGCCAACCGCTGCGGGCGGACACCCCCCGACCCGTCCCCTTCCCGCCGTACGCGGCCAACCCGCCGTAGCTCGCGGGCAGTCCGTCCGGCCGCCGCTGCGGTCCGTCCGGGACCGCCCCGCTGCGGGCAGTCGTGCCGCTGGGGCGGCACGGGTTGGTGATGGGGGCCCGGTCGAGCGAAGCCGGGAGTGGGGGAGGCGCCCCGTAGCGCCGGGCCGCGCAACCCAACCCCCGCGCCGGGTGCCGGCCCCACGCCCCGCCGCGCAGCGCCCCGCAGCGCTCAGGCCGCCCGGGCCTCGTGCTCCGTCACCCGGTGCGCGCAGGGGCGGCGGGTGGTCGCCCGGCGGCGCAGGAAGCGGGGGAGCGGCGGGGTGAGGGTGACGAACCCCTCGGCCTGCATGGCGGCGAAACCGATGCGGAGCAGGTCGGCGTGGGTGCGGTAGACCACGAAACGGGGCTCCCAGCGGGGGCGGAACTTGGCGTTGAACTTGTACAGCGACTCGATCTGGAACCACCGGGAGAGGAAGACCAGCAGCCCGCGCCAGGCGCGCAGCACCGGACCCGCTCCGATCTTCTCACCGCGGGCGAGCGCCGCGCGGAACATGGCGAAGTTCAGGGAGACCCGTGCGATGCCGAACTTCGGGGCGGCCTGGAGCGCGGCCACGATCAGGAGCTCGTTCATGCCGGGGTCGGCCGAGCGGTCGCGGCGCATCAGGTCCAGCGACACGCCGTCGGTGCCCCACGGCACGAAGTGCAGGATCGCCTTCAGGTCGCCGTACTCACCCGGCTCCTCGTCCGCCTTGTGCGCGGTCGCGACCAGGCAGTCCCCGTCGGCGGGGTCGCCGATGCGGCCCAGCGCCATGGAGAAACCGCGTTCCGTGTCCGTGCCCCGCCAGTCGGCGGCGGCGCGGCGGATGCGGTCCAGCTCGGTGGGACCGAGGTCAGCCACGCGCCGTACCCGGGTCTCGTAACCGGCGCGCTCGATGCGCTTGACCATCTGGCGCACGTTGCGCATCGCGCGGCCGGCGAGGGAGAAATCCGCGACGTCCACCACCGCCTCGTCACCGAGTTCCAGGGCGTCGAGCCCGGTCTCACGGGTCCACACCTCACCGCCGGTCTCTGAGCAGCCCATGACGGCGGGCGTCCAGGAGTGGGCGCGGGCCTCGTCCATGAAGCGTTCGATGGCGCCGGGCCAGGCCTCCACGTCCCCGATCGGGTCGCCGCTGGCGAGCATCACGCCGGAGACGACGCGGTAGGTCACGGCCGCCTTGCCGCTGGGGGAGAAGACGACGGCCTTGTCGCGGCGCAGCGCGAAGTGGCCGAGGGAGTCCCTGCCGCCGTGCTTGGCCAGCAGCGCGCGCAGGCGCGTCTCGTCGTCCTCCGTCAGGCACGCGGCGGGGTGCTCGGGGCGGAAGGCCAGGTAGATGGTGGTGACGGCGGTGATCAGTCCGAGGGCGCCGAGGGAGAAGGCGACCGTCCAGGAGGTGTTGCCCCGGTAGTCGACCGGGCCCTCGAAGCCGAACAGGCCGTACAGCACGTGGGCGATGCGGTCGGCCAGGCTCGGGTCGCCGATCATGCTGTGCGGGTGGGCGTTGACGACGACGAGGCCGAGGGCGAGGGAGCCGGCGCCCATGAGGACGAAGTTGGCGAGCGCCCGCCAGCGGCTTCGCGGGTCGGGCAGCGCCGCGAACTGGTCCCGGTGCCGCAGCAGGGGCGCGAGCAGCGCGAGGGAGATCAGTACGCCGACGACGGAGTGCCGGTAGGTGAACTGCGCGACAGCGCCGAACGGCAGGAGGGCCACCGCCGCCCGCCACGCCCGGCGCTTGCGGCGTTTGAGGCCGTGGGCGAGCAGCAGAAGCAGGATGCCGGCGCTGAGCGAGAGCGCCGCCGCGAACGGGCCGAACGATCCGGGCAAAACTTCGGCGAGGGCGTGCATGCGGCTGTGCCGGAAGCGGGGGAAGACGCCGGCGGCTATGTCCAGCAGGCCCACGAGCGTGCAGGCCCGGCCGACGAGGAGGGGCACGGCCTCCGGGCGAGGGCCGCGCAGCACCCGGCGCAGGGTGGTGGGCTTCACTGGAACCCCACCCGACATTTCCTCATCTGTCCTGACAGACATCGCACCTGAAGTTCTGGGAGAGACGGTGGATCCGGGCCCGTACCGGGGCATCCGGAGACATTGCGCCCTCTAGGACGGTGTCTGGGAGGCAGAGGTTCACTCACCTCCGACGGAAACCCGAATGTCGGCCCGGACGGACAGCCCGGACGGTCGTAAGAAAGCGCAGGCAGGTAACAACGCATGGGTCTCACAAGCGACAAGGTGCTGGCGCTGGCGGTCCTGTCCGGCGTGCTGCTGTTCGGCGGCACGGTGTGGCTGTGGCCGCGGCTGGCCGGGCGGACCCTGCGGGCCGTCGCCGGACGGGTCGGCCTGCTGTTCGTCACACAGCTGGCGATCTTCGCCGCCATCGGCCTCGCCGCGAACCAGTCCTTCGGGTTCTACGCCAGCTGGGCCGACCTGTTCGGCCGGGAGACCGGCCAGGGTGTGGTCGTGGACCACTCGGCAGGTTCCACCGACAGGCATCTGCGGGTCGTCGGCGACCGGCGGGTCGTACAGGCGGCCGGGTCGCGGCCGGAGACGACCGGCCGGGTCGAGGAGATACGCATCGTCGGCCGCACGACACGCATCGCCACACCCGCGTACGTCTATCTGCCGCCGGAGTACTACCAGTCGCGCCACAGCGCCCGTACGTTCCCCGCGGCCGTCGTCCTGACCGGCTACCCGGGGACGGCCGAGGCACTGGTCGACAAGCTCCGCTATCCGCGCACGGCGCTGGACCTGGCCAAGGACGGCCGTATGCAGCCGATGATCCTGGTGATGCTGCGTCCCACGGTGGCGCCGCCGCGCGACACGGAGTGCGTGGACATCCCGGGCGGGCCGCAGACGGAGTCGTTCTTCGCGAAGGACCTGCCGGAGGCCGTGGGCGCGCACTACCGCGTGAACAAGGGGCCGGGGAGCTGGGGCATCGTCGGGAACTCGACCGGCGGTTACTGCGCCCTGAAGATCGCCATGCACCACCCCGGGACATACGCCGCCGGGGCCGGTCTGTCCGCCTACTACAACGCGCCCAGCGACCCCACCACGGGTGATCTCTTCCAGGGTGACAAGGAACGGAAGAACAGGGCGAACCTGTGGTGGTACCTCAAGAACAAGCCGGCGCCCGCCACTTCACTGCTCGTCACCAGCAGCAGGACCGGCGAGACCAACTACAAGGACACGCTGAAGTTCATTGAGCGGGTGAAGGAGAAGAAGCCGACGCGGATCTCGTCGATCATCCTGGAAAGCGGCGGGCACAACTTCAATACCTGGCGGCGTGAGATTCCGGCGACGCTGCAGTGGCTCAGTGAGCGGCTCCAGGAGCGTCCGGTGGGCCGGTGACGGCCGCCCGCTGGAAATGATCTTGCTTATTTCGTCCGCCGGTGGGATGCCTTCGGGCAACCGGCAGGCAACTGGTGGGCGAGTTGCGCGCAACGAGTGGGCTGGTGGATTCCCGAGGCCGTGTGAACTAGTCGGAGAACGCCGTGTTTTTACGGGGCGGGGCGCCAAGATTCGCCTACGCGCGGTAAGTTTCTGGCCATGCCACGTGGACGTCACCGCCATTCCCCGCCTCTGCACAGGCTGCTTCCTCCGTCGGCGATCGCAGGCGTCTCCGTCGTCTGCGCCCTCGGCCCCTGGGTGTTCAGCGAGACGACGATCCTGCGCTCACTGGCCGCCGCCGCCGCGGTGACGTCGGTCGTCGGCGCGGTCGTCATGCGCCACTGGGACACGCAGGCGGGCAAGCGCGTCGCCGACCTCACGCGCGCGCGTGCCGGTGACGAGTGGCGCTTCGAGGAACGCGTCGCGGAACTGGAGTCCGACCTGGAGGAGTCGCGCGAGCTGCGCGTGAAGCTGGAGCACCGGCTGCGGGCGAAGCGCAAGGAACTGGCGGGGCTGCGCAACGAGCACGCCTCCCTGCTGCGCCGCTACGCGACGGCGGAGACCGAGCGCGCCAGCGCGCTGGAGGGCCGCCGGCTGCTGGAGATCGAGGCCGTGCCCCAGATGCCCGCCCTGCCCGCGGCGCGACCGGAACCGGCGGTGGAGACGGCGGCGGAGGAGACGGCGGCCAAGGCCACCGGGGCCGCCGCCTCCGGGACCGCCGAGGAGGCCTCCGGGACCACCGAGGAGACCCCCGCCGTCTTCTCCCCCGAGGGCACGCGGCTGTTCCTGCGGGCGAACGCGGCACTGGCCCGCCTCGATCGGGCCGCCTCCACCGGCCCGGACGGTGGTGACCGCGACAGCGCCCCCGCCCACACGGCCGCCGACGACAGCGCTTCCCGCGACAGCGCTTCCGGCGGAGGCGGCAGCCGCGGTGGCGAGAGCGCGGCGGCCGGGTCCG
>NZ_JAGMUE010000136.1:0-16365 GCF_019049165.1 Streptomyces sp. AC627_RSS907 | reverse complement strand
CGGCAGCCGCGGTGGCGCGAGCGCGGCGGCCGGGTCCGCGCGGGCGGACGAGGCGCCGGGGCAGCCCGAGGCGGCCGACGGGCACGAGCGCACCGCCGCCGCCACGCCGACGACCCCGTCCGACGAGCGGCCCGCGCAGCCCACCCAGCCCACCCGGCAGGCCGACGGGCACTTCACGGTGCCGACCGCGGTGGCCGTCGTACCGACCGCGCCCGCGCGGCGTCCCGTGGCCGACGGCGGCTTCGACTTCTTCGGCACGAAGAACGCCGAGGACGGGACGGCGCCGTCGGACGCCCTGGAGGCCGTCCAGAACGAGGACCTCGCCGACGTTGTCGGCCAGGAGGCCCTCGCCCTGCACAAGGCCGAGACGGAGGCCGCCCTCGAAGCGGGCGGCGAGGAGTCCCGGAGCGGGGGCCAGGTCATCGACCTGACGGCCCACGACGAGACGGAGCAGATCGACGTACAGGGGCTGCGCAGCGCGGTGTCCTGAGACCGGACCGGACGGCTCCGGCCGCCACCGGGGCCGCCACCGGGCGCGGGCCTCAGGCCATCCACCGGTCCGGCAGCGCGTCCCGCCGTCCGGTCCGGGAGCGCTCCGCCTGCGCGCGCAGCAGCTCCGCCGCCTCGTCGGCGTCCCGCAGCCGTGCGGTCACGGTCTTGTTCGCCCCCGTGTCCACCCGTACGTCGGCGAGCCGCAGCGTCCGCTGCCACGGCCCCTGCGTGAGGCGGACGCTCTGCACCTTGGCGTGCGGCACCAGGGCCAGGCTGCGGCGCAGCAGCCCGTACCGGGCGGCGAACACTGCGTCGGTGACGGCGAGACCGTAGCCGCGCCACCACACCGGCCGGCACCGTCCCGCGCGCCGCGGCGGGCGGGACAGCGACGCGCCCGGCGGCACGGTCACCCCGGGCAGCACGCGCGCGACGACCGAATCGGCGATCTCGCGCGGGGCGACCGGCAGCAGCACCGAGTTCGACGACCCGGCCACGTCCAGCTCCACCCGCACCCAGCGGCGCCGCCGCCACAGCAGCGGCTCCACGATCCGCACGGTCTGCACCCGGCCCGGCGGCACCGTCTCGTGCGTGCGGTCCAGCAGCCCGCGGTCGATGCGGAGCCCGTCCGGGGACTCGGCCACCGTCCAGTCGTACTCCGCGACGAAGCGGCCCGCACTGCTCGCGCCCGCCGCGCCGAGCAGGGGCAGGGCGGTCGCCAGGACCGTCCACAGGTTGTGGGTGGCCAGCCACAGCACCGTCGGTACGGTGACGGCGGCGGTCAGCGTCCCCCAGGTCGCGCCGGTCAGCAGCAGCGAGACGGCGAGCACGCCGGGCGGCACGTGCAGCAGCTGCCGGGAAGGTGCCTCGCCGACCTCGTGCGCGGTCTCGGGCGCGAGGCCGGCCGCGCGGGCGAGCAGCTCGGCGCGCAGCGCACGCGCCTCGTCCTCGCCGAGGAACGCCAGCTCGTCCTTCTTGCCGGTCCCTATGACGTCGAGTTTGAGCTTGGCGACCCCCGCGACCCGGGCGAGCAGGGGCTGGGTGACGTCGACGGCCTGGATCCGTTCGAGCCGGATGTGCGCGGTGCGCCGGAACAGCAGGCCGGTACGGATGCGCAGCTCCGTGTCCGTCACCGCGAAGTGGGTGAACCACCAGGTCAGGAAGCCGTACAGGGCGGCTGCCGGGATGAGTACGGCGAGGCCGACCAGCAGCGTGGTGGTGGTCAGCCGGGTCAGCTGGCGC
The DNA here is from genome assembly GCF_019049165.1 of Streptomyces sp. AC627_RSS907. Classification (NCBI taxonomy): domain Bacteria; kingdom Bacillati; phylum Actinomycetota; class Actinomycetes; order Kitasatosporales; family Streptomycetaceae; genus Streptomyces; species Streptomyces sp. AC627_RSS907. Next base: position 14,634 of record NZ_JAGMUE010000136.1, on the reverse strand, counting down.
TGCGCCTGGTCGGGGTCGTGCACGGCCCACCCGACGACCACGGCGACCGGCGCCCACGCCCGCCGCAACGGCGTCACGGGGTGCAACCGCCGCTCGACGACCCCGTCGCCCCGGCCGTCGGCCCCGTCACCCCCGCCGTCGGCCCCGACCGTGCCCTTCTCGGCCGTGTCCGTGCGGCGTCCGGTCGCTGTCGTGTCGCGGCCGGTGGTCCCCGTGGCGTGTTCGCCGTGGGCGGCTCGCTGTCCGGTTTCCGCCGCGCCGCGCCCGGCGCCGGCCGTGTGGCCCCCGGTCCGGGGCGGGCCGGTCCCGGCCGCATCCTCCCCGGCGCCGTTCACGCCGGCCCCGGCCCTCGTCGAGCCGTCCCGGTCGCCGGTCCGCTCGCCCCCGGCTCCGGCCGAGGCGGCTCCGGCCTCCGTCGGGGCGTCCTCGGCCCCCGTCACGCCGTCTCCCGCCCCGCCCCCGGTCACAGTCCCGCCGATCGGGCCTCGCCCAGCTCGGTGAGGTGGTCGCGGAGTCGTTCCGCCTCCGCCGGGTCGAGGCCCGGGATGGTCGCGTCGGTCGCGGCGGCGGCGGTGTGGAGCTGCACGCTGGCCAGGCCGAAGTGGCGCTCGACCGGGCCGGAGGTCACCTCCACCAGCTGCATCCGCCCGTACGGGACGACGGTCTCCTCCCGCCACAGCACGCCCCGGCTGATCAGCAGGTCGTCGGCGCGCTCGGCGTACCGCCAGGAGCGCCAGTTGCGCTCCAGCATCACCCAGCCCCACACTCCCAGGGCCGGCGGCAGCAGCGCGAGGAGCGCCCAGCCGGGGCCTATGAGGAACCCCGGCAGCAGGCCGGCGGCGAGTGTCAGCAGCCCCAGCCATGCCACCAGCAACAGGCGTCGCATCCGGAGCAGCCCCGGTGGCAGCCCGGTCCACACCGGCTCGTCCCGCGCCGTGTCCGCGGCGGGCTCCGTCGCCCGCGCCGTGCCCGTGCCGTCAGGGCTCCCCGTCTCCATGAGGCCAGCGTACGTAGGCGGCGCACGTAGGGGAGACTGTCCGCATGACTCCTACGACGGAGACCATGGTCGGTATCGGCGGCGCCGCGGAGAGCACCGACATGGTGCTCAACATCGGCCCCCAGCACCCGTCCACGCACGGTGTGCTGCGGCTCAGGCTGGTCCTGGACGGCGAGCGCATCACGAGCGCGGAGCCCGTGATCGGTTACATGCACCGCGGTGCGGAGAAGCTGTTCGAGGCCCGTGACTACCGTCAGATCATCGTGCTCGCCAACCGTCACGACTGGCTGTCGGCGTTCTCCAACGAGCTGGGCGTGGTCCTCGCCGTGGAGCGGATGCTCGGCATGGAGGTCCCCACGCGCGCGGTGTGGACGCGGACGCTGCTCGCGGAGCTGAACCGGGTGCTCAACCACCTGATGTTCCTGGGCTCGTACCCGCTGGAGCTGGGCGGCATCACCCCGGTCTTCTACGCCTTCCGGGAGCGGGAGGTCCTCCAGAACGTGATGGAGGAGGTCTCCGGCGGACGCATGCACTACATGTTCAACCGCGTCGGCGGCCTCAAGGAGGACCTGCCGGCCGGCTGGACCACGCGCGCGCGTGCCGCCGTCGCCGCCGTGCGTTCGCGCATGGACGTCTTCGACGACCTGGTGCTCGGCAACGAGATCTTCCGGGGGCGCACCCGGGGCGTGGGTGCCCTCGCCCCGCGGGCCGTGCACGCCTACGGCGTCAGCGGGCCCATCGCGCGCGCCTCCGGTGTCGACTTCGACCTGCGCCGCGACGAGCCGTACCTCGCCTACGGCGAGCTCCAGGACACCCTGAAGGTCGTCACCCGGACCGAGGGCGACTGCCTCGCCCGCTTCGAGTGCCTGCTGGAGCAGACGCACAACGCCCTCGACCTCGCCGACGCCTGCCTGGACCGCCTGGCCGAGCTGCCGCCGGGTCCGGTCAACCAGCGGCTCCCGAAGGTGCTGAAGGCGCCCGAGGGGCACACCTACGCCTGGACCGAGAACCCGCTCGGCATCAACGGCTACTACCTGGTCAGCAAGGGCGAGAAGACCCCGTACCGGCTGAAGCTGCGCTCGGCCTCGTACAACAACATCCAGGCGCTCACCGAACTGCTGCCCGGGACACTGGTCGCGGACATGGTGGCGATCCTCGGGTCACTGTTCTTCGTGGTCGGCGACATCGACAAGTAGCGCGGCGGCGTCGACGGAGCCGACCGGCTGGAGCAGCCACACGAAGTCCCCCAGCCCGCCGGGCGCGATCAGTTCGGCGGCCTCCGAGGCGCTCGCGAGGGCGCGTACGTAGGCCGCCGGGTCGGTGGAGGCGAGCGCGAGCGGGGGGCGTGCGCCGACGACGCCGAGGGCGCGCAGGGCCTCGCGCTGGGGGCGTAGAAGAGCCGGGCGCAGAAGAGCCGGGCGCGGGAGAGCGGGGCGCGGGAGAGCGGGGCGCTGGTGCGCACCCGGGGGCGTGCACTCCGGAGCGCACGCCACGGGGCAGGCCGCCGCGACCGCGTCCAGCGCCACGTGCGCCGTGATGTCGCACGACCCGTCCGGCACCGGTGCCGTCTCCCGCCCCTCCCGGAAGCCGGTGAGCGTCCCGAACGGCGGGCGGGTGCCCACCGTGTGCGCGTAGTCGGCGGCCACGGCGAGCCCCCTGTCCACCGTCGAGACGGCGGACGCCCAGGCGGCGTCCCGGGGGAGCCCGATCTCGGCCCGCAGCCCCTCCTCACCCGCCAGCGGCCACCATCGCGCCAGCCACTCGGCCTCCGCTCCGCCCACCGGCTCCCCGAGCCGCTCGGCCCCGTCCTCCCGGACGAGCACCCGCCGTGCGACGCCCGCGGAGTCCACCTCCGCCACCTCCACCGGGACGTTGTCCAGCCACTCGTTGGCGAACAGCAGCCCGGTCACCCCGCGCGGCGGCTCGGTGAGCCACTCGATCCGGTGGTCCAGCCCGTCCGGGCGCGCGGCGACCTCGACGGCGTACGCGCGCGTGCGGGCGGCCACGTCGGCGGGCAGCGCGGCCAGCACCCCGGTGACCAGTTCGCCGCGCCCGGCCGCCATGTCCACGAAATCCAGCGGCGCGGGCCGCCCCAGCGCCTCGTCGACCCGGCACAGCAGCCGCGCCACCGCGCCGGCGAACAGCGGCGACGCGTGGACGGACGTACGGAAGTGCCCGGCCGGCCCCTCGGGCCCGCGGTAGAACCCGGCCGGCCCGTAGAGCGCGTCCCGTGCGGCCTCCCGCCAGCCGCGCCACACCCCATGGGTCTCGTAAGCCCCGTCGGACTCTCCGGCCCGTCCTGTCCCTGGCGTCACAGGCCCAGGCTAGGCGCACAGGAGAACGAGGCCTCCACCTTGCGGAGTATGCGGGGGGACCGCGGATCGGCCCTCCGGTTGACCCCTGCACCTATCGCGCTTCCCTACTCTGGGTTACGTGCAGCGCCTCTACGACTTCCTCCGCAGACACCCGACCGGGGTCGACTGTTTCTGGGCTCTCGTCCTGCTCGGGATCACCTTTGTGTCCCTGCCCTCGCAGCAGGAGACCAGGGGGACGGACGTCACGGCGCTGATCGTTCCCTTCATCGTGCTGCTGTGCGCGGTGATCGCGCTGCGCCGGCGCCTGCCGGAGAAGATGCTGCTGCTGGCCGTCGCGCTGGGCCTGGGGCAGGTGGCGCTGGACGTGCCCACGATGGCGGCCGACTTCGCCTTCCTGGTGATCGTCTACACCGTGGCCGCGAACGGAGCCCGCTGGGCCTCCCGGACCGCGCTGGCCACGGGGCTGTGCGCCGCGCCCGTCGCCCACCTGCGCTGGCCCACCGAGGACGCCGGGATAGCGGGCAGCATCGCCATAACGGTCTTCCAGGGGGTGCCGTTCGCCCTCGCCTGGGTGCTCGGTGACTCGATCCGCACCCGCCGCGCCTACTTCGCCCAGTTGGAGGAGCGGGCGGCCCGGCTGGAGAAGGAGCGCGAGGCGCAGGCCAAGGTCGCGGTCGCCGCCGAGCGCGCCCGGATCGCGCGCGAACTGCACGACGTCGTCGCGCACAACGTCTCCGTGATGGTGGTGCAGGCCGACGGCGCCGCCTACGTCCTGGACGCGGCCCCCGACCAGGCGAAGAAGGCCCTGGAGACCATCTCCTCCACCGGCCGCCAGGCGCTCGCCGAGATGCGTCGCCTGCTCGGCGTGCTGCGCACCGGCGAGCACCAGGAGGCCGGCGAGTACGTCCCGCAGCCCGACGTCCAGCAGATCGAGGACCTCGTCGAGCAGTGCCGTACCTCCGGGCTGCCCGTCGACTTCAAGATCGAGGGCACCCCGCGCGAGCTGCCCAGCGGCGTCGAGCTCACCGCCTACCGCATCGTGCAGGAGGCGCTCACCAACACGCGCAAGCACGGCGGACCCAACGCGGGCGCGAGCGTGCGCCTGGTCTACTTCGACGACGGACTCGGGCTGCTCGTCGAGGACGACGGCAAGGGCGCCCCGCACGAGCTGTACGAGGAGGGCGGCCTCGACGGCCAGGGCCACGGCCTGATCGGCATGCGCGAGCGGGTCGGCATGGTCGGCGGCACCCTGGACGCGGGCCCGCGCCAGGGCGGAGGATTCCGCATCAGCGCACTGCTGCCGTTGAAACCCGCACACTGATATCCGCGCCCGTACGCACGTACCGCGTTGACACCTGTAAGGAAGAGGCCCCGATGGCGATCCGCGTAATGCTCGTCGACGACCAGGTGCTGCTGCGCACCGGGTTCCGGATGGTGCTGGCGGCCCAGCCGGACATGGAGGTCGTCGCGGAGGCGGGCGACGGGGTCGAGGCCCTTCAGGTGCTGCGCTCCACCGCCGTGGACGTCGTCCTGATGGACGTCCGCATGCCCAAGCTCGACGGGGTCGAGACCACCAACCGGATCTGTGCGGAGCCGGACGCGCCGAAGGTGCTGATCCTGACCACCTTCGACCTCGACGAGTACGCCTTCTCCGGGCTGAAGGCGGGTGCCTCCGGCTTCATGCTCAAGGACGTACCGCCCGACGAACTGCTCGCCGCGATCCGTTCCGTGCACAGCGGCGACGCGGTGGTGGCCCCCTCGACCACCCGTCGGCTCCTCGACCGCTTCGCGCCGATGCTGCCGGCCACCAACCAGGAGCCCCGGCGCAAGGAGCTCCAGCGGCTCACCGAACGGGAGCGCGAGGTGATGGTGCTGGTCGCGCAGGGCCTGTCCAACGGGGAGATCGCGGCTCGGCTCGTGCTGTCGGAGGCGACCGTGAAGACGCACGTGGGCCGCATCCTGACCAAGCTCGGCCTGCGCGACCGGGTGCAGGTGGTCGTCCTCGCCTACGAGACCGGGCTGGTGCGTGCCGGTGGCGGCCAGGGCTGACAGCGCCCGGCCCCTCGCCGGCGGGGTCCGCGCGTGCTCCCGTGGAGCAACGGGCCCTACGGTGGCCGCCGCTTCGGCCGATCCGGCGCCCGAGGGTCAGCGGAGTATCCCCTCCAGGAAGTCGCTGCCCAGCCGGGCCACGACCGTCACGTCCAGCTGGTGCAGGACGTACCGTCCGCGGCGTCGCGTCGTGATCAGGCCCGCCTTCTTCAGCACGCCCAGGTGCCGGGATATCTCCGGGGCCGTCATGCCGTGCGCCTGCGCCAGCTCGCTCGTGGTGTACGCGCTGCGGGCCAGGTGCCGGCAGATCCGCATGCGGACCGGGTGGGACAGCGCGGTCATCCGCAGTGTGAGCTGCTCGACGGAGGGCGGTGAGGCCAGCTCGGGGGAGCCGACCGGGTAGTGCAGCACCGGCTGCCAGTCGTGCCGGTGCAGGACCATCAGGTGCGGCCAGCCGAGGCTGGTGGGGACCAGCAGGAGCCCGCCGTCCGCCGTCGCCGAGCGGCCGTCGCCCAGCTTGTCGACCGTGATCCGCGCGGCGGCCTCGTCCAGCGTCACCGCCGGGGAGACCGAGGCCAACGCCTCGGCGAGGCCCTTGCGGCGCAGCAGGTCGGTCTTGAGGCGGGCGTCCGCCGCCAGCTGGTGGCGGAGCCGGGACCAGGCCTCCGCGAAGAACGCGTCGTCGCAGTCCTGCGTGAACTGCCGGAACCAGCCCCGGATCCGCGGTGGGTCGGTCAGCAGCCGCTCGCTGAAGCGCAGCTGCTGCGGCCCCCGCGCGGCGGCCAGGTCCAGCGCGCGCCGGCGTACCGTCGCGTCCGTGAGCGCGGAGACCCCGCCGGTGCCGTACGACAGGGCGCAGGTGAACTCCAGGGCCGCGTCCACGAACTGCTCGTCGGACAGCTTGTCGAGCAGGTCCAGGTCATCGGCGAGGGTGGCCCCGGGCAGCGTGCTGCGGCCCGGGATGCCGGCGAACGGCATGAACAGGTCCGAGAACGTCGTCCGCCACAGGAAGTCGGCCTCGCACATCCGGTCGGCCAGGTGCGAGTCGAGCCGCGCGGTCACGCCCGTCGCCCAGCCCTGCAGGCCCGGGTGGTGCGCCGGCTCGGACAGCGCGTGCAGGGCCATGCCCAGCTCGGCCAGGGGCGACGGCACGACGGCGACCCTCTCCGGCCGCAGCCCCGCGATGTCGATACGCACGCTCATGCCCCCATGGTGCACGCCGCCACTGACAACGCCGCCGTCGATTGACTGCCGCCGTCAATCGGCACGACCGCGGGTCCGCACCGGAGCAGTCTGGGGTCACCGGGGCAGCCGCGGAGCCCGATCCCCACCCCCTACGTCCCTGGGAAGGCGACCCGCCATGAGCATCACGCAGCAGTACCTCCTCGACGCCTACCGCGCCCAGCAGCTCGGCACGGCCACGCCGCCCGCGCCCGGCACCCACGACCGGCAGGTCGTGCGCGAGTGGCACGACCGCCGCCGGTTCCGGGCGGTCCTCGCCGGCCGTCCGGCACGCGGTCGCGTACGGCGGGCCCTGCGCCGGTGGCGGACGACGCGGCCGCACGCCACCGGCTGACGCGGGGCCCGGACCTGACCGGCCGTCAGCAGCGGGCCGGCCGGCCGTCACCCGGCCGTCACGCCGCCAGCCGTCGGCCGGTCTCCCGTCGGCTCCAGCTCCCCCGTCAGTCTCCAGTTCTCCCGTCAGTCTCCAGCTCCGCCCCGTCATTCCCCAGCTCTCCCGTCGACCTCCGGCTCTCCGCCCTCAGCTGCTCGGCCGTCAGCCACCGCCGGGTTCCCTCAGCCGTCGGTCCTCAGCCGGTCAGCCGGTCAGCCGGAGCCGGTCAGCCGCGCGGCGAAGTCGGCGACCGCCGCCTTCACGTCGTCGGCGGTCCACTCCAGGCCCGCCGCCTCCACCCCCACCTCGGTGACGGCGATCCCCGGGCCGGACGCGTCCCAGGGCCGGGAGAAGAGCGCCGTCCCCGTCTCCTCGGCCTGCCGCAGCGCGGCCTCGCCCGCGGCGTCGGCGTCGCAGGGCAGCCAGACCTGGAACTCGTGGGTGTGCGGCACCCCGGGGTGCACCCGGGCCCACGGCAGCCCGGTCGCCGCGAAGCCCTCGCGCAGCGCGGCGGCCACCACGCGCGCGTGGGCCACGTACTCCGGCAGCCGGGGCAGCTCGCGCTCCAGGCCGGCCAGGGCCGACAGCACCGTGGGGAACTGCTGGAAGACCGCGCCTCCGTACCGGTGCCGCCAGGCCCTGGCCTCCTCGACCAGCGTCCGCGGGCCGGCCAGGGCGGCTCCGCCGTAGCCCTTGAGGGACTTGTAGAACGAGACGTAGACGCTGTCCGCGAGGCCCGCGATCTCCGCCAGGGGGCGGCCGAAGCGGACGGTGGACTCCCACAGGCGGGCCCCGTCGAAGTGGACCACCGCGTCGCGCTCCCGCGCGGCCTCGACGACCTCGGTGAGCTCCTCCCAGGTGGGCAGCACGAAACCGGCCTCCCTGAGCGGCAGCTCCAGCATCAGCGCCCCGAACGGCTCCTCGAAGTCGCGTACCTCGTCGGCGGTCGGCAGTCGGGGAGCGCTGGTCAGGCGCACCGGGCGCAGCCCGCTGACCCGGCTGAAGGCGTTCCGCTCGTGCACCTCGGGATGGCTGAGCCCGTGCAGGGCGACGACCGGGTTGCCGGTGCGGCCCGCCCAGCAGCGCAGCGCCACCTGCTGGGCCATGGTCCCGGTGGGGAAGAAGGCGGCGGCCTCGGTGCCGAGGAGGGCGGCGACCTTCTCCTCCAGGGCCTGCACGACGCCGTTGCCGTACATGTCGGACGGCTCGTCGAGGTCGTACAGTCCGGCGGCCGTGTCCAGCAGGGCGAGGCGCTCCCGCAAGGTGGTGGCGACGCCCGGGCGCGCGAGGACGCGTCGCGCGTCTCGGTGCGCGGCCACGCGGCGTGCACGAAGCCGCTTGTACCGCTCCTCGACCGGCTCCGCGGCGTCCGCCTCCCCGGTCGCACGCCCGCCCTGCCCCGCCCGTTCCGCCTGCTCCGCCCGGTCCGTGTGTGGCGCCGTATCGCTCATGCCGGGATCATGCCGTGCCCACGCACCGCCGGGCACCCGGGTTTCCCCGGATTCTGCGGTTCCCCCACGTTCCGCCACGCCTCCCCACCCGCGCGGGCAGGCATACCACGGCATCGCACGGAAACCCACAGCCTGTGGACAACCGGACGGTCCTCGGACCGATCGCGTTAGCATGACGAGAAATCGTCCGGTACCCCGAGCGGACTGGAACGGGAAGGCCGCCGTCGCGTGAACACAACCCCACAGCCAGACCCCAAGGACCGCCCCGCGCGGCTCACCGTAGGCGTCGTCGGCGCCGGCCGCGTGGGCCCCGCGCTGGCCGCGTCCCTCCAGCTCGCCGGGCACCGCCCGGTGGCCGTCTCCGGGGTCTCCGACGCCTCCCGGCGGCGTGCCGCGGCACTCCTGCCCGACGTGCCGCTCATGGCGCCCGCCGAGGTCCTCCAACGCGCCGAGCTGGTGCTGCTGACCGTCCCGGACGACGCCCTGCCCGACCTGGTGACCGGCCTCGCCGAGACCGGCGCGGTGCGGCCGGGCCAGCTGCTCGTGCACACCTCTGGGAGGTACGGCGCGAAGGTCCTGGACCCCGCGCTGCGGGCCGGCGCCCTGCCGCTCGCCCTGCACCCGGCGATGACCTTCACCGGCACCCCCGTGGACGTCCAGCGCCTGGCCGGCTGCTCCTTCGGCGTCACCGCGCCCGAGGAACTGCGGCTGGCCGCCGAGGCGCTGGTCATCGAGATGGGCGGCGAGCCGGAGTGGATCGCCGAGGACAAGCGCCCGCTGTACCACGCGGCGCTCGCCCTCGGCGCCAACCACCTGGTCACCCTGGTCGCCCAGTCCATGGAACTGCTGCGCGGCGCCGGCGTCGGGGCCCCCGACCGGATGCTCGGCCCGCTGCTGGGCGCCGCCCTGGACAACGCCCTGCGCTCCGGTGACGCGGCCCTCACCGGCCCCGTCGCGCGCGGTGACGCGGGCACGGTCGCCGCACACATCGTGGAGCTGCGCGACCACGCCCCGCAGGCCGTGGCCGGCTACCTGGCGATGGCGCGCGCGACCGCCGACCGCGTGCTGGCCCACGGGCTCCTCAAGCCCGAACTCGCCGAGGACCTCCTTGAGGTGCTCGCCGAGGCCACCGGCGGAACCACCGGCACCACCGGCACCGAGGGAGACGCCCGATGACCCCCGCCCCGCCCACCCTGCTGCGCACCGCCGACGAACTGCACGCACGCGTGCGTCAAGGCCGCCGGGCCGTCGTGATGACCATGGGCGCCCTCCACGAGGGCCACGCGACCCTGATCCGCACCGCGCGCCAGGCCGCCGGCCCCGACGGCGAGGTCGTGGTCACCGTCTTCGTCAACCCGCTGCAGTTCGGCGCGGGCGAGGACCTGGACCGCTACCCCCGCACCCTGGACGCCGACCTGAGGCTCGCCGGGCAGGCGGGCGCGGACGCCGTCTTCGCCCCTGCCGTCGACGAGGTCTACCCCGGCGGCGAACCGCAGGTCCGCGTCACCGCGGGCCCCATGGGCGAACGCCTGGAGGGCGCCTCACGCCCCGGCCACTTCGACGGCATGCTCACCGTGGTCGCCAAGCTGCTCCACCTGACCCGCCCGGACCTCGCCCTCTTCGGCCAGAAGGACGCCCAGCAGCTCGCCCTGATCCGCCGCATGGTCCGCGACCTGAACTTCGGCGTGGAGATCGTCGGCGTCCCCACCGTGCGCGAGGAGGACGGCCTGGCCCTGTCCAGCCGCAACCGCTACCTCTCGCCCCGGGAGCGTCGCACGGCCCTCGCGCTCTCCCAGGCGCTCTTCGCGGGCTTGGACCGGCACGCCGCCCAGGAGGCGCTGCGCGCGCGGGCCCGTGAAGTGCCCGCGACGCACGCGCGTGCCGAGGCGCTCAACGCCCTGGGCGAGTCCCGCGCGGCGGCCGACGCCCACGCCGTCTCGCACGCGGTCCCGGGCGGCCCCGACGCCGTCCGGGCCGCCGCCCGCCTGGTCCTGGACGACGCCGCCCGCCTCGACCCGCCGCTGGAGCTGGACTACCTCGCCCTGGTCGATCCGTCCGACTTCACCGAGATCGGCGACGACCACACCGGCGAGGCCGTCCTCGCCGTCGCCGCCCGGGTCGGCGCCACCCGGCTGATCGACAACGTCCCCCTCGTCTTCGGAGCCGCCTCGTGACCAGCACAGGCATACGACTGCACGCCCCCGCGCCCGGCTGGGCCGTTGCCGCAGACGTGGTGGTCGTCGGCTCCGGCGTCGCCGGCCTCACCGCCGCCCTGCGCTGCGAGGCGGCCGGCCTGACGACGGTCGTGGTCACCAAGGCCCGCCTGGACGACGGCTCCACCCGCTGGGCGCAGGGCGGCGTCGCCGCGGCCCTCGGCGAGGGCGACACCCCGGAGCAGCACCTGGACGACACCCTGGTCGCCGGCGCGGGCCTGTGCGACGAGGAAGCGGTGCGCATCCTGGTCACCGAGGGCCCCGACGCCGTACGCCGCCTCATCGCCACCGGCGCGCACTTCGACGAGTCCGCCGAGGGCGGCCTGGAACTCACCCGCGAGGGCGGCCACCACCGTCGCCGCATCGCCCACGCCGGCGGCGACGCCACGGGCGCGGAGATCTCCCGGGCCCTGGTGGAGGCGGTACGCGCGCGCGGGATCCGCACGGTCGAGAACGCCCTCGTCCTCGACCTCCTCGCGGACGCCGACGGCCGCACCGCCGGCGTCACCCTGCACGTGATGGGCGAGGGCCAGCACGACGGCGTCGGCGCGGTCCACGCACCCGCCGTGGTCCTGGCGACCGGCGGCATGGGCCAGGTCTTCTCGGCGACGACGAACCCGTCCGTCTCCACGGGCGACGGCGTCGCGCTCGCCCTCCGCGCGGGCGCCGAGGTGAGCGACCTGGAATTCGTCCAGTTCCACCCCACGGTGCTCTTCCTGGGCCCGGACGCCGAGGGCCAGCAGCCCCTGGTCTCGGAGGCGGTACGCGGCGAGGGCGCCCACCTGGTGGACGCGGACGGCGTGCGCTTCATGCGGGGACAGCACGAGCTGGCCGAACTGGCCCCCCGGGACATCGTCGCCAAGGGCATCACGCGCCGCATGCAGGAGCGGGGCGCCGAGCACATGTACCTGGACGCGCGCCACTTCGGGGCGGCGATGTGGGAGCGCCGTTTCCCCACGATCCTCGCCGCCTGCCGCGCCCACGGCATCGACCCGGTCACCGAGCCCGTCCCGGTCGCCCCGGCCGCCCACTACGCCTCCGGCGGCGTCCGCACCGACGCCCACGGCCGTACGACCGTCCCCGGCCTGTACGCGTGCGGCGAGGTCGCCTGCACGGGCGTGCACGGCGCCAACCGCCTGGCCTCCAACTCCCTCCTGGAGGGCCTGGTCTACGCGGAGCGCATCGCCGCCGACATCGCGGCGAGCCACGCCGACGGCACCCTCCCCGCGCGCGTGCCCGCACCCCTTCCGCTCCGGGAACACCCGGAGCACCCCCTCCTCCCGCCCGAGGCCCGCCTCACGATCCAGCGGATCATGACCGAGGGAGCCGGTGTCCTGCGCTCGGCGGACTCCCTCGCGCGGGCGGCCGACCGGCTGCACCGCCTCCACACCGAGGCCCGCGAGACCCTGGACGAGAACGGCAAGACGTCCGAGCCGGGCGTCGACACCTGGGAGGCCACCAACCTGCTGTGCGTGGCCCGCGTCCTGGTGGCCGCGGCGGCACGCCGCGAGGAGACCCGCGGCTGTCACTGGCGCGAGGACCACGCGGAGCGCGACGACACCACGTGGCGCCGCCACATCGTCGTACGGCTGAACCCGGACCGCACCCTCGCCGTGCACACCACGAACACGCCAGAATTCCCCCCGACCACCCACAGCGACCAGCCGACGCGGCGTCCCCAGGAGCAGTGACAGCAGTGAACACCCCCGACCTTCCCCTCGCCTCCACCGGAGGCTGCGGCGACGGCTGCGCCTGCGGCGCGGAAACCGACGAAGAGACCTACATGGAGTGCGGCCTCGACCCCGCACTCGCGGCCCTCCTGCTCGACTCGGGACTCGACCCCGTGGAGGTCGAGGACATCGCGAACGTCGCCATCCAGGAGGACCTGGCGGGCGGCGTGGACGTCACGACGGTCGCGACCATCCCCGAGGACGCCGTGGCCACCGCCGACTTCACCGCACGGGAGGCGGGCGTGGTGGCGGGCCTCAGGATCGCCGAGGCGGTGATGTCGGTCGTCTGCACGGACGAGTTCGAGGTGGAACGCCACGTCGAGGACGGCGACCGCGTGGAAGCCGGCCAGAAGCTCCTCTCCGTCACCACCCGCACCCGCGACATCCTGACCGCGGAACGCAGTGCCCTGAACCTCCTGTGCCGCATGTCGGGCATCGCGACGGCCACGCGCGCGTGGGCGGACGTCCTGGAGGGTACGAAGGCGAAGGTCCGGGACACCCGCAAGACGACCCCCGGGCTGCGCGGCCTCGAGAAGTTCGCCGTCCGCTGCGGCGGCGGCGTCAACCACCGCATGTCCCTCTCGGACGCGGCCCTGGTCAAGGACAACCACGTAGTGGCCGCCGGCGGCGTGGCGGCGGCCTTCCAGGCCGTCCGCGAGCGCTTCCCCGACGTCCCCATCGAGGTCGAGGTCGACACCCTGCACCAGCTCCGCGAGGTCGTGGACGCGGGTGCGGACCTGATCCTGCTGGACAACTTCACGCCGGGGGAGTGCGAGGAGGCGGTCGCCCTGGTCGCCGGCCGGGCCGCGCTGGAGGCCTCCGGCCGCCTCAGCCTCGACAACGCCAAGGCGTACGCGGCCACGGGCGTCGACTACCTGGCCGTGGGCGCCCTCACCCACAGCTCCCCCATCCTGGACATCGGCCTGGACCTGCGAGCGGCGGAGTAGAGCCCATGCTGCTGACGATCGACGTAGGCAACACCCACACCGTCCTGGGCCTCTTCGACGGCGAGGACATCGTCGAGCACTGGCGCATCTCCACGGACGCGCGCCGCACGGCCGACGAGCTCGCGGTCCTCCTCCAGGGACTGATGGGCATGCACCCCCTCCTCGGCGACGAGCTGGGCGACGGCATCGACGGCATCGCCATCTGCGCGACGGTCCCCTCGGTCCTGCACGAACTCCGCGAGGTCACCCGCCGCTACTACGGCGACGTCCCCGCCGTCCTGGTCGAACCGGGCGTCAAGACGGGCGTCCCCATCCTCACCGACCACCCCAAGGAGGTCGGCGCGGACCGCATCATCAACGCCGTCGCGGCCGTCGAGCTCTACGGCGGCCCGGCGATCGTCGTGGACTTCGGCACGGCGACGACGTTCGACGCGGTCAGCGCGCGCGGGGAGTACGTCGGCGGGGTCATCGCCCCCGGCATCGAGATCTCGGTCGAGGCGCTCGGCGTCAAGGGCGCCCAGCTCCGCAAGATCGAGGTGGCCCGGCCGCGCAGCGTGATCGGCAAGAACACGGTCGAGGCGATGCAGTCCGGCATCGTGTACGGCTTCGCCGGCCAGGTCGACGGGGTCGTCAACCGCATGTCCCGCGAGCTGGCCGACGACCCGGACGACGTCACGGTCATCGCCACGGGCGGGCTGGCGCCGATGGTGCTGGGCGAGTCCTCGGTCATCGACGAACACGAGCCGTGGCTGACGCTGATGGGGCTACGGCTGGTGTACGAGCGGAACGTGTCCCGCATGTAGCACCGGGCGTGGACCACCCGGCGCGGGGGTGGGTCGCGCGTCCCGGCGCTACGGGGCGCCTCCCCCACTCCCGGCTTCGCTCGACCGGGCCCCCATCACCAACCCGTGCCGCCCCAGCGGCACGACTGCCCGCAGCGGGGCGGTCCCGGACGGACCGCAGCGGCGGCCGGACGGACTGCCCGCAGCAGCGGCGGCGGACGGACCGCAGCGGCGGCCGGACGGACTGCCCGCAGCGGGGGCGGGGCGGCCTGCCCGCGAGCTACGGCGGGTTGGCCGCGTACGGCGGGAAGGGGACGGGTCGGGGGGTGTCCGCCCGCAGCGGTTGGCGCGTCCGCGCCGGCCCTTCCGTGGCCGACCGATTCCGCGCCGTTCCGAGGACGGACACCCCCCGACCCGGCCCCGACCCACCCCACCACCGAACGCGCTACCCGCACCCCCACCGAACCCGCACAGGCCGCCGCAGGCACCCCACCCACACACCCACCGGCCCCCGCAGGCCCCCACAACCCGCACC
>NZ_JAGMUE010001334.1:0-546 GCF_019049165.1 Streptomyces sp. AC627_RSS907 | reverse complement strand
GTCATGCGGACGTTGATGTCCGACGCGAACCTGCCCATGCCGGCCTACGAGGTCAACCGGCCGCTGTGGGGGCCGGTGATCGGTGAGGTCATCGCCGCGCCGGGCGCGGCGGCCGGCGGCCGGATCGAGCCGGGCACGCTGGTGCAGCACCACGACTCGTGGCGGGAGTACGCGGCGGTGGACGCCGACGTGGCCAAGCCGCTCGACCTGGCGGCGCTGCCGGACCCCGCTGCCCACCTCTCGCAGGCGCTGACCGCCTGGGCCGCGGTGGTGGAGGCGGCCGAAGTGCGGCCCGGCGAGACGGCGTTCGTGAGCGGGGCGGCCGGTGGCGTCGGCTGCATGGCCGGGCAGATGCTGCGGCTGCACGGGGCGGGCCGGGTCATCGGCAGCACCGGTTCGCGGCGCAAGGCGGACTACCTCGTGAACGAGCTGGGGTACGACGCCGTCGTGATCCGGGGCGCGGGGCCGATCGAGGGGCAGTTACGGGAGGCGGCCCCCGACGGGATCGACGTGGTCTTCGACACCGTCGGCGGAGAGCAGTTGCGG
>NZ_JAGMUE010001333.1:0-612 GCF_019049165.1 Streptomyces sp. AC627_RSS907 | reverse complement strand
GGGTTGGCCAGGCACACCTCGCCGACCGTCCCGACGGGCAGCTCCTTGCCGTCCCCGTCGATGACCTTGGCGCGCACGCCCGGGTACGGGTGGCCCGCGGCCTTCATCCGGGGGTGTCCCGGCACGTGGTCGGCCGGGGGCAGGCACACCGCGGTGTTGCCGGTCTCGGTGAGGCCGTAGATCTGGGCGAACTCGCAGCCGAAGAGGGCCAGGCTCTGTTCGAGCAGCGCCTCGGAGATGGGCGAGCCGCCGTAGACGATCTTGCGCAGGGTACTGAAGTCCGCCGGGCTCACGCCGGGTTCGGCCAGCATCATGCGCAGCATCGCGGGCACCACGCAGGCGGTGGTGATGCCCAGGTCCTTGATCAGGGCGTTGGCCTGGTGCGGCGCGAAGGCGCGCATGGCGACGACGGTCACGCCGGCGCTGAAGTTCTGCGTGGCCCACCACAGGCCGCCGACGTGGAAGCCGGGGATGCCGATCAGGGCGATGTCGCCGGCGCGCCAGTCGATCCAGTCCAGGCCCTGGGAGGCGAGCGCGTCGCGGATGGCGAAGAAGCTGCGGTGGGCGAGGACGACGCCCTTGGGCAGGCCGGTGGTGCCGCTGGTGTAGCGC
>NZ_JAGMUE010001332.1:0-775 GCF_019049165.1 Streptomyces sp. AC627_RSS907 | reverse complement strand
ACAGGGGCCTGGCCGTGCCGGACGACGAACTGCTGGGCCTGTTCGGCGCGTTCGGCTACGACCTGATCTTCCAGGTCGACCCGATGGACGCCCGCCAGGAGCGGAACCCGCACGACCGGGACATGGTCCTCCATCTGCCCGACACGCTGTACGACCTGGACCTGCGCGGCGACACGGCGGTGCGCTTCCGGTACGACTTCCACACCCGGGCCGCCAGCACCCAGTGGCTGCCCACCGAGACGCCCAGCCAGCCGTTCGTGCCCGGCCGGCCGTCGCGCGGCCGGCGCGACCACCGGGTGGGGGAGTACGCGCGGGTGGTGGAGGCGGCGATGCCGCTGTTCCGATCCGGCGACCTGTTCGAGGCCGTGCCCAGCCAGACGTTCCAGCACGCCTGCTCCCAGACCCCGGCCCAGCTCTTCCGCCGCCTGTACGAGCGCAACCCCGCGCCGCACAGCCTGCTGATGAACCTGGGTGACGGCGAGTACCTGGTGGGCGCGTCACCGGAGATGTTCGTCCGGGTCAGCCGAGGCATCGACGCCGACACCGACCGCTTCCTGGTGGAGTCCGCCCCGATCAGCGGCACCGCCCAGCGCGGGACCAACGCCCTGGAGGACGCCGAGCGCATCCGCGAACTCCTCAACTCCGCCAAGGACGAGCACGAGTTGACGATGTGCACGGACGTGGACCGCAACGACAAGTCACGGGTCTGCGTGCCCGGCACGGTCACCGTCACCGCCCGGCGCAGCATCGAGATGTACTCCACGCTCATCCACAC
>NZ_JAGMUE010001331.1:0-594 GCF_019049165.1 Streptomyces sp. AC627_RSS907 | reverse complement strand
GCCTTGCCCTCCATCACCGGCAGCGCGGCCTTGGGGCCGATGTTGCCGAGGCCGAGCACGGCGGAGCCGTCGGTGACCACGGCGACGCTGTTGCGCTTGATGGTGAGCCGGCGCGCGTCCTCGGGGTTCTCGGCGATGGCCTGACAGACCCGGGCGACGCCGGGCGTGTAGATCATGGAGAGGTCGTCACGGTTGCGGATCGGGTGCTTGGACGACATCTCGATCTTGCCGCCGAGGTGCATGAGGAACGTACGGTCCGAGACCTTGCCCAGGGCCACGCCCTCGATGCCGCGCAGCTTCTCGACGATCTCGTCGGCGTGCGCGGTAGAGGTCGCGGCGATGGTGACGTCGATCCGCAGCTTCTCGTGTCCCGACGCGGTGACGTCGAGGCCGGTGACCGATCCGCCGGAGGACTCCACGGCGGTGGTGAGCTGGCTGACCGCGGTCCCGCTCGCGGGGACCTCCAGCCGGACCGTCATCGAGTACGAGACGCTAGGCGCCGTTGCCATGGCCGACTTCCTCTGCTTTCCCTTGTTCCCTTGGAACGCGGCCACGCTGGGCGGGCCGCGTCTGTCGATGCTCCCACTTACCTCT
>NZ_JAGMUE010001330.1:0-975 GCF_019049165.1 Streptomyces sp. AC627_RSS907 | reverse complement strand
GGCCCCGCCGGTCGAGGACGAGGCGCAGTCCGCCCCGGCCCCCGCCGACGACCACGGCCTGGCCCCCTGGACGCTTTCCGCCCGGAGCCCGGAAGCCCTGCGCGCCCAGGCCGAGCGGCTGCGGACCCACCTGATCGACGGGCCCGAGCACGGCGTTCTGGACATCGCCGAATCGCTGGTCGCCACACGCTCGGTGTTCGAGCACCGCGCGGTGCTGCTGGGCACCGAACGCGAGACGCTGCTGCGCGGCCTGGAGACCCTCGCCGCGGGCGACGACGCCCCCGGCATCGTCCAGGGGCAGGCCGCAGGCGGCGGCAAGACCGCGTTCCTGTTCTCCGGCCAGGGTGCGCAACGCCTGGATATGGGCCGGGAGTTGTACGAGACGTACCCGGTGTTCGCCCGCGCCCTGGACGAGGTGTGCGCGCACCTGGACGTCGTCCTGGACCGTCCGCTGAAGGACGTGATGTTCGCGGCCGAGGGAAGCGTCGACGCCGAGCTGCTGGACGGGACCGCGTTCACGCAGCCCGCGCTCTTCGCCGTCGAGGTGGCGTTGTTCCGGCTCCTTGAGCACTGGGGTGTCAAGCCGGACGTGCTCATCGGCCACTCGGTGGGTGAGATCGCCGCCGCGCATGTGGCCGGGGTGTTCTCGCTTCAGGACGCGTGTGCCCTGGTCGCGGCGCGTGGTCGGTTGATGCAGGCGCTGCCGGCCGGTGGGGCGATGGTCGCCATCGAGGCGTCCGAGGAGGAGGTCGCCGGATCGCTTGCCGGTCGTGAGGCCGAGGTGAGCATCGCGGCGGTCAACGGCCCGACGGCCGTGGTCATCGCGGGTGACGAGGCCGCCGTGCTGGAGATCGCCGGCCAGTGGGAGCAGCAGGGTCGCAAGACCCGTCGCCTGCGGGTCAGCCACGCCTTCCACTCGCCCCGCATGGACGCCATGCTGGACGACTTCCGTGCGGTCGCGCGGACGCTCGCCTA
>NZ_JAGMUE010001329.1:0-561 GCF_019049165.1 Streptomyces sp. AC627_RSS907 | reverse complement strand
GTGGAGACCATCGGCGACGACATCGCCTGGATGCGCTTCGGCGAGGACGGCCGGCTGTACGCGATCAACCCGGAGGCCGGGTTCTTCGGCGTGGCCCCCGGCACCGGCGAGCACACCAACGCCAACGCGATGAAGACCCTGTGGGGCAACGCGGTCTTCACCAACGTCGCGCTCACCGACGACGGCGACGTGTGGTGGGAGGGCATGACCGAGGAGCCGCCCGCGCACCTGACCGACTGGAAGGGCAACGACTGGACCCCGGAGTCCGGGACGCCGGCCGCGCACCCCAACGCCCGGTTCACCGTGCCGGCCGGGCAGTGCCCGATCATCGCGCCGGAGTGGGAGGACCCGAAGGGCGTGCCGATCTCGGCCATCCTCTTCGGCGGCCGGCGCGCCAGCGCGGTGCCGCTGGTCACCGAGTCCCTCTCCTGGCAGCACGGCGTCTTCCTCGGCGCCAACGTCGCCTCCGAGAAGACCGCGGCGGCCGAGGGCAAGGTCGGCGACCTGCGCCGGGACCCGTTCGCCATGCTGCCCTTCTGCGGCTACAACATGGGCGACTAC
>NZ_JAGMUE010001328.1:0-660 GCF_019049165.1 Streptomyces sp. AC627_RSS907 | reverse complement strand
TGCCCCGGCATCTGGCGCGGCGACCTGGTCCTCCGGCTCCGCCGGGCCTTGCGGGCGCCGCGAGGAGGACTATTGCGGGTCAGCTCACCACGTACAGCTTCTTCGGCCAGCCGATGCGGTCGAGGCGCTTGAACAGGTCCCTGATGTCGGCCGGGTTGAGCTTGACGCAGCCGTTGGAGTAGTAGTCGTTGGGGTTGCTGTTGGTCCACCGCTCGGACTCGATGGAGCCCTGCTTACCGTTGGGCTTCATCTCGCTGTGGATGAACAGCTCGGTGCGCTTGGTGCCGTTGTGGCACTTGCGGTCGGAGAGCTTGATGACGAGGCCGTTGATGATGCCGTCGAAGTTCTTGCGGTGCCACTGCACGGCGTACGGCTTCTTCTCCGCGTTGGGCAGCCAGCCCTTGCCGACGGCGCAGGTGTCCTTGGTCTGGCCGGAGCCCGCCTTGTACTTCTTGAGCACCTTGTCACGGCCGGCGGTGCGCTTCACGAGTTCGAGGCGGGAGTTCGTGACCGAGCCCTTGTCGAAGCGTAGGTAATGGGCGTCGGTGGCCTGGACGGAAGCCTGGGTTTCGGTACGCGCCTGGGCCGGGACAGCCGTGGTGACCGTCAGGCCACCGACGATGACGGCGGCGAGCGCGAGGGGCGTGATGTGTGCGGGCC
>NZ_JAGMUE010001327.1:0-640 GCF_019049165.1 Streptomyces sp. AC627_RSS907 | reverse complement strand
GCCTGTGGCGGGGGCTGGCCGCGGCGACGGCGGCGGTCTCCGTGCTCGGGGTCGGCTTCACCCGGGTCTACCTGGGCGTGCACTGGGCGACCGACGTACTGGCCGGCTGGCTGATCGGCCTGGCGCTCACGGCGGTGGCCATCCTCCTGTACCCGTACGCGGCGGACCCGGCACCCGGCCCCGCGCCGAAGGCGGATACGCCAGCGCCGGACCGCGCCACGGAGCACCCGACTCCGCGCGCGGACCGACCGCACGGCACGTAGCGCGGCCACGCGCGACACGGGCCGTACCCGGCCACCCCGACCCAGCGACGCCGGCCGACGGCCCGCCACCGCGAGCCGTACGCGTCGGTCTCCCCCGCCGCGTACACGACCACGCCCCGGCGGCCCCTCCGGACGGCGCCGGCCGCCGTCGGCCCCGCGTCGCGACCGCTGCTCGACGGCGCCTTCGGCGCGGGGCGGTGGCGTGGCAGAGTGCTCCCCATGAGCAACCTGGATCTGCGTCCCGCCCCGACCGTCTGCGGCGGGCGCGCCGACGTCACCGCGCGACCCGTGCGTGACCTCCTCGCGGCCAAGCCGGTCATGCTCGGCGAGAGCACCGAGGTCCGCCGGCTACTTCCCAGCATGGGACTGCGCATGGT
>NZ_JAGMUE010001326.1:0-555 GCF_019049165.1 Streptomyces sp. AC627_RSS907 | reverse complement strand
GCCTCATTCCGCTCGCTCGAATGGGTGATCTGGTTCACGCTCGACGAGAGCGGTTCGATGGCGCGTGTTGGGCTCGATAGCATCAAGCACCGGCACGGGCGCCCACTCGGGGCCTGGGGGCCGACCGCCCCGGCAGTCGCGCTGCCATCGCCGGTCGACGCCGCCGGAGGTGCCCATGAGCGCAGAGGCCACTAACCCAGCAGAACCGGGTTCGTTCGGCCGGAGGCGTGGCCGCCCGCTCATCGACCTGCGCAACCTCCGCCGGTTCGGCCGCGCGGCCCTGTTGGGGCCGGCACCGCGCGGCCGGGTGCCGGACGCCATCGAGCACGTGGCCAAGGTGCACCGGGCCCACCACCCCGGGGCGGACCTGGACGTGTTGCGACGGGCGTACGTGCTCGCCGAGTCCTCGCACCGCGGGCAGATGCGCAAGAGCGGCGAGCCGTACATCACACACCCCCTGGCCGTGACCCTCATCCTGGCCGAACTCGGCGCCGAGACCACGACCTTGACCGCCTCCCTCCTGCACGACACGGTCGAGGACACCGAGGTGACGCT
>NZ_JAGMUE010001325.1:0-575 GCF_019049165.1 Streptomyces sp. AC627_RSS907 | reverse complement strand
GTTCCCCCTCGCCCCTGCCGGCACGACCGTCGCGACATCAGCGCGGCGCGGTTGCTGCCGGCCACTCCCCATCCCGTAAGGAGATTCCGTTGCTTCTCGCCATCGGTGACATCGTGCGCGTCCGCAGTGACCGGTCCATCGGCGAGGTGGTGGGCGTGGAGAAGGTACGCCGCGCCAGCCTGATCAGCGTGCGCGTCAGCGGCGGTGCCGTTCGGGTCGCCCTGCCGAGCGAGGTCGAGCGCGTGGCCCGCGTTCTCAGGCCGCACACCACCGCCCGCGCCATCGCGACGGCCGCGCTTCTCGCCGTCAGCGTCGGCGTGGCGGTCGCGGTCGGCAGCGCCGTTCAGAACCTCGGCGGTGGCACGGCGCTCACCGTGTTCGTGACCGCCACGTCCACGGCCGCCCTCGGCGACGGCCTGGCCAGGCTACTGCTCCGGCCTCGACGCTTCCGCGTCTGACGCCCTCGCTCCACCTCTCGTTCTGCCCCGGCGTGGCGGTCCTCCCGTGCAAAGGACATCGCCGCCGCTCCGGTCTCCCGAACCGCCCTTGTGACACCTGACGACAGGAGTGTGACG